>JAZQJR010000151.1:0-22160 GCA_045541715.1 Acutalibacteraceae bacterium | reverse complement strand
CCTCCGACTTCCTCGGCTAACCAGGAGCGCAACTTTGTTGGGCTCCTGGTTACAACGAAAATAAAGAATTTATTTTCGTTGGCCTCGCGGCCCGCGCGGGCTGCCAAGCAAGATCGGACCTTCGAAGTAGGCACTCCCAATCTTTAAAATGGAGAAACCTGAAAAATAAAAAAATTTATTGTAAAAACATTTCGGAGATGATATAGTATTCTTAAATTTGCCAAAATGGCGATTTACTCAGATTTTTCAGGGAGATGGTTCTTCAAACTATGTTCAATTTTTTAAAGCCTGCAAAGGCTATTGATAGGCTTCCGGAGGAGAAAATTCCCGCGGCCTACAAGCGACACAGACTTCAAGTATTCATTAGTATTTACGTTGGCTACTTATTATATTACTTTGTCCGCAGCAATTTTGTTTTCGCGAAGAGCGCACTTTTCGAGCTAGGTTTTACCAAGACTCAAGTGGGCCTCATCGCGTCGGCGTTTGGTTTTTCCTATGGTATTAGCAAGTTCGTCATGGGCAACATTTCAGACCGTTCCAATGCGCGATATTTTTTGGCTATTGGCCTCATCATTTCGGGCGTCATAAACTTATTTTTGCCCAACACCACGAGCCTTATTTTGATGTTCATTTTGGTCTTTTTAAATGGTTGGTTTCAAGGTATGGGCTGGCCGCCCTGCGCGAGGATTATGACGCATTGGTTCTCTGATAAAGAGCGCGGCATGAAGATGGCGATTTGGAACACCTCGCACAATCTGGGTGGCGGGCTTGTTCCGACGATTACCATCATGGGTGCGGCGCTGTTTGCCTCGTGGAAGGGCATATTTTACTTCCCGGCGCTCATTGCCATCGCGGGCGGTTTCTTCTACATACTTTTGGCCCGAGACACACCGCAATCGGTCGGGTTGCCTCCGATAGAGGAATTCAAGAACGACTATCCGGCGGTGCAAAAGGACCTTAAGGATGCCGAGGCTGAGATGTCCGGCCGCGAGATTCTCTTCAAGTACGTCCTAAACAACAAGCTGATTTGGTGTGTCGCGCTGGCGAATATTTTCGTCTACTTCGTACGCTATGGCGTGCTCAACTGGGTGCCGATTTATTTGCAAGAGACGCGCAACCTCAGTGTGAAAGACTGCTCGATAGCGTTTGCCATGTTCGAGTACGCGGCGATTCCCGGCACGATTATCATTGGTTGGTTGAGCGACCATGTCTTTCACGGGCGTCGCGCGCCTCTAGGCGTTGGCTGCATGGTTGGCGTCGCGATTGCGACTTTAGTCTACTGGCAAAGCACCAGCTTCATCGCGATTAACTGCGCGTTGGCCTGCATAGGCGCACTCATCTACGGTCCGGTCATGCTGATTGGCCTTTGCGCGATGGATCTTGTCCCCAAGAAGGCTGCCGGGACGGCAAGCGGTTTTACAGGTCTATTTGGCTACCTAGGTGGGCAGGTTTTGTCAGAGGTTGCTATGGGCGCTCTCGTCGATAAATTCAGCTGGAATGGCGGTTTCATCTTGATTGTGGCTTGCTGCGCTCTGACGATTTTGTTCTTGTCGTTCACCTGGAATGCTCATAACACGCAGGAGAACTGAGGGTTGCATCAAACAGCGGGCGCCGCGAGGCGCCGAAAGCCCGTAGGGCCTTCGGCCGTAGAAGAGCGCAACTACGTTGCGCTCTTCTATACAACGAAAATAAATATTTATTTTCGTTGGCCTCGCGGCCCGGCTGGATAGCTAATCCAACGAAAATGCTCACTTAGGGCACTTCTCCTATTTTATTACTTTTGGCAGTAAAATCAAAACCTTATTTACGAACCAAAAGCCTGTGGCGGTAAAAGCCCTTGTGCAAGGCGTAAATCATTGTTTCTAATCGCTACAACACCATTTGTTAGATTGTTAAAAAGTTCTGTGTGATGTAAAAGCATAGCTGGATTTCGGGTCATACACTCGTTTCCGCCAGCACGAAGCATTCTGTCTATATTGCGTGCAGACTCAGTAAAATCTTGAGCCATTTGCTGTAACCTGCGGCTGCAATTGATTTCTCTCTGAAAGCTTGCAATAGTTTGTTGCGCACTATTCTCCATAGGCCCTGGCTGTTGTGCAACACATCCGCCGAACAACAAGCTTAATACCGCTATTGTAGTTAAAGCAAAACTCAAAAATATCCCTCCTTATAAATTTCTCCTGATCGATCATAATTTACATCATAGCACAAAGTGACAGATTTGTCAACTATAATTATGCATTTGGTCGATTCAGAGGGAATTATATCTAAGAAGAGATTGTTTTTATGCACAAAAAAGACGCCGCGCGATATAGTGCGGCGTCAATGTTAAGTTTTTTCTTAAGCTTAAGCTTTTTCGGTTTCTGTCTCGGAGACAGCAGCTTCGTACTTTTTGCTCAAGCCAAATACTGCGTATACCCAAGCAACAACCGTAGCCATGAAGATCGCGACAATCGCGCCAAGGTGAGACATGATGGCTGGAACAATACCGTACATAACTTGTTGAATGAGCGATGCACCAGCCTTACCGGCACGGCCACCGATAACCTCAACAGCTGCTTGACCTTTAGTCTTAGTATCTTGATCGAGTGGTAGGTATGCCATACTCTTAGTCGTGTCGAACAAGGAGTACTTAACGCTCTTACATAGAGCATCTTGGATAACGCCAACCCAGGTTGCCAACAAGAGAGCTGACATACCAAAGATTTCAGAAGCAACGTGTTGTCTGTAGAGCGTGAGTGCGAAGAAGATACCGCCAAGAATTAAGAAGATTAAAGGAGTGATCGCTGCAGAAGTTCTCCATTTGCACTTTCTCAAGATATATGCGCCAAAGATCGTGACAAAGAGGGTGAAGATACCCGTAAAGATTGAGATGTTACCTTGCATCGATGCATAAGCCGGACCGTCGTAAGCTTCTTTCATAAGAGCCTTCATGATAACCTCAGCAAAGTTGATAGCAACGCCATAACCCATAACTAGAACGCCAACGAGGAGCAAGTATGAATTTGTAAAGAGAATCTTAATGCCCTCGAGCGAGCTAACTTTTTCTTTCTTCTTCTTAGGTTTAACTTGAGATGCATCGAAGAATCTTGGGTCAGTCAGAATCTTACTATTTATGTACCAGTAAATGGACATAATGGTAAGACCAACTGCGATAACTGCCAACATAAGCATACGAACGTTCTCAACAGAAGCATTCTTAAGAGCAGTCTTGACCGTAACACCAGCGATAATAACGCCGATATTTCCAACTAGAGAGTAAAGACCAAAGAATCTTTTAACTTCGCTCTTCATAGTTGCAGCGTTAGCGAATTGCCAGAACAAAGAGGAAATAGCCATCGTACCCCAAATTTCGGAGATTGTGTAGAAGAGGGTTACAGGCCAGTTGCCAAGGCAAGTAAGGAAAGTTCTGAAGAAAGATGGAGCAGCCTCAGTCATAGCAGTAACTTGCTCGGTTGACATAATCAAGCTATCGAGGTTCGGATAAAGGAAGAAACCATAGATAGCATAGAAGACCATAAAGAAAGAAATGATAATGTAGAAAGTCTTCTTGGTGTCGAACTTGTTCATCAAGAAAGTGAAACCAGCAACGGCTAGGAAAGCGGCAGGCATAACATACCAAACCTTAAGCGCACTAATCAGCTGAGCGGTATCTGCCTTACCGGCGCCTGCCCACATATGCGTGTGGTACTGAACGAAGATGTCCTTGAGGTCACGAACGAGCGTGTATACAAATAGTATAAAGAACATCAAGAAACTCATGGGCAAGAATTTTTTCAGCTCATAATTATGAATGGGCCAAATCAACTCTTGGAACTTGTTAAACTCCTTTTTAGGAGCTTGTGCTTGTGTTGTCATTTTTTTACATTCTCCTCACTAAAAGCTTTAATTTTATGAAAAAATAAAAAATTGCGGTGCCTGACAAATAGCATGGTATCGCCATTTTCAGCATTATTGAAAGAAAGCGAGCCCCCTTTTCAAATATTAAAATGCGAGTACCGAATCCGCAAAGCACGATTATTATAGCAAAAAAGTTAATATTCTTCAAGTGTTTTTCACAGCTATTTCATATTTTGGTGAATTCTGCGCTAGGAGAAGGCGATTATCAAGGAAATTTAGCATAAGTAACACTTGCCCGTTGAGCTTTATCCTAGATCGTGTCGTCAACAATAACATCAAGAACAGGAAATTCCTGACCATTAGGCTTCTCATAAGTAACCATTTCTATTCGTCTAATCTCTTCAACGCTAGTTAGACCATAGATCTGTAGAACTTGCTCAAGCGTCATAGCAAACTTCTCTGCAACTTTGCTGAAAATTTATTCATATTCTATCATTCTAAACCTATTATTCCTCACTGAATCAATTTGCGCAAAAGCAAAACAACACGGCACACATAGAACTGCAACTAACCCAACTGCAGCAAATTTTTTAATTATATTCTTAAACATAAAATCCACCTCCTTGTTTGTCAGTATAATTCAATTATAGCATATCATATGTAAATCCCCAGTTAATTTTAGTAAATCTGCACAACAACTTTTTTGCAGCGACGGTGTTTTTTTGTGTGCGTATTGACGAAAGAGCAAATGAAAAAGGCGCCGCGCGGTATAGTGCGGCGCCCTGACATAAATTAACCCCGGAGGTGACACTTGCGCGTACCTCCGGGGGCTTCTTCTATAATTCTAACTATACGAGCTCAATTATAGCCATCTCTGCGGCGTCGCCGCGACGCGGACCTAACTTCATGATGCGCGTGTAGCCACCATTAGTTTGAGCATACTTCGGTGCGATTTCCTCAAATAACTTCTTCACAACGTCCTCTTTCGTTATGAAGGACATCGCTAAACGCTTGTTGTGTAGGTTATTTTCCTTCGCCAAAGTAATCATCTTTTCCGTCAAAGAACGTACTTCCTTTGCGCGGTATAGCGTCGTCTCGATTTTACCGTTCTCCAGAAGAAACGTCACCATAGCCCTCAACATAGCCGTTCTATGCGCGGTATCTCTACCAAGTTTTCTTGTTCCAGGCATTGAAAATTCACTCCCTTACCCAATATTTAAATCACTCAAGCAGCTAGGTCTCCCCTACTCTGCCTCTTTACTCAACTCAAAACCTAAGGACTTAATCTTGTTAAGAACCTCTTCCAAGGACTTGCGACCAAGGTTACGAACCCTCATCATGTCCTCCTCAGTCTTGCCAATGAGGTCCGCTACGTTATTTATACCAGCACGCTTTAAACAATTGAATGAGCGTACCGATAAATCTAGCTCCTCGATGGTCAAGCCAAGTACTTGCTCTCTGGTCTTGTCGTTCTTCTCAACAAGGAAATCCATCCCTTGAGCCTCACCCGACAAATCCGTGAACAAGTTAAGATGCTCCGTCAAAACTCTAGCCGATAACGATACTGCCTCTTGAGCATTAACTACGCCGTTCGTCCAAACCTCTAGCGACAACTTATCATAGTCGGTGATCTGGCCAACACGAGTATTCTCAACGTTGTAGTTAACCTTTACGACCGGAGTGTAGATGGAATCGATCGGTATAACCCCAAGCACATTAGAATCCATCCTCTGCTTGTTGCGCTCTGAGGAAACATATCCGCGACCCTTATCAAGCGTTATCTCCATGAACAACTTCGCATCGGCATTCAAAGTGGCTATGTGATGGTCTTTATTCAGGATCTCCACTTCGCTGTCGTGCTGAATGTCCCTAGCCTTGACCATGCATGGCCCTTTTGCGTCGATGACAACTGTCTTCGGACCCGCACAATGTAGGCTAGCTACAAGCTCTTTTAAGTTCAAGACAAGCTCCGTAACATCCTCTTTTACGCCCGGGACCGTCGAAAATTCATGGACAACGCCATCAATCTTCACGCTAGTAACCGCTACGCCCGGCAACGACGAAAGAAGTACTCGTCTCAAGCTATTTCCTAGAGTGTTACCAAATCCGCGCTCAAGTGGCTCAACAATGAACTTGCCATAATTTTTATCTGGCGATAACTCAGCTATTGTTATTCTGGGCTTTTCAATCTCTATCAACTATGACCCTCCTTGAATTATAGGCAACCTACTCGGAGTGCCCCAACTATTGTAACTCTACTATTAAAATTAAAGAGCATTACTTAGAGTACAACTCAACGATGAGAGTCTCTTCGACTGGTAGATCGATATCTTCGCGAGCCGGAAGCGCAAGAATCTTGCCCTCTAGAGTTTCGCGATTTACTTCTAGCCACTTCGGAGTAGGACGAGATGCATTTACCTCCAGAACTTGCTTGAACTTATCGCTGTTCTTGCTCTTCTCGTTGATAGTAATCACATCGCCAGGCTTAACGAGGTAAGATGGAATATTAACCTTCCTACCGTTTACCGAGAAATGATTATGAACTACCAATTGTCTTGCTTCTGGACGAGATGTCGCAAAGCCTAGGCGGTATACAACGTTATCTAGTCTTGTCTCGATGATAGATAAGAGTTGCTCACCGGTTTTGCCTTCTCTCTTCTCGGCCAACTCGTAATAATGTCTGAATTGACCCTCTAAAATCCCGTAGTAACGTCTGGTAGCTTGCTTAGCGCGCAATTGCATACCGTACTCAGAAAGTTTTTTACGTCCTTGTCCATGTTGTCCCGGAGCATAGGATCTACGTCCGACCGAACATTTATCTGTGTAGCATCTTTGGCCCTTGAGGAAAAGCTTTTGGCCCTCGCGGCGACAAAGTCTGCAAACAGCACCTGTATATCTTGCCATATATCGGCTACACCTCCATTAATAATATCCGTAAATTATACGCGTCTTCTTTTTGGCGGGCGGCATCCATTGTGAGGAATCGGAGTAACGTCTTTGATCATGTTAACTTCCAAGCCTGCACCTTGAAGCGCTCTAATTGCTGCCTCACGTCCCGAGCCTGGGCCCTTAACGTAGACCTCAACGGACTTCATGCCGTGCTCCATAGCTGCCTTAGCGGCGGTCTCTGCAGCTGTTTGAGCCGCAAATGGAGTGGATTTTCTGGAACCTCTAAAGCCCAACTCACCCGAGCTAGCCCACGAAACTGCATTGCCTTGTACGTCTGTAATCGTCACGATAGTGTTGTTGAAGGTGGACTGGATATGTGCAGCTCCACGCTCAATATTTTTTCTTTCGCGTCTTCTACGTACTGCTGTACCTTTCTTTGCTACTTTTTGTGCTGCCATTGTTCAACCCTCCTTATTTTTTCTTGTTAGCCATCGTTTTTCTTGGGCCTTTTCTTGTTCTAGCATTAGTCTTAGAACGTTGACCTCTAACTGGTAAGCCCTTGCGATGACGTAACCCTCTGTATGAACCAATTTCAATCAATCTTTTGATATCGAAAGCAATATCTCGACGCAGATCTCCCTCTACACGGCAGTTCTTATCGATGTACTCTCTCAATTTCGAAGCGTCTTCTTCGGAAAGGTCCCTAACTCTTATGTCCGGATTAACCCCAGTTGCCTTGATGATATCGGCGGCTGTTTTTCTTCCAATACCATAGATGTATGTGAGTCCGATTTCGATACGCTTGTCTCTAGGTAAGTCTATACCTGCTATACGCGCCATAATTGCACCTCCATTTTTCGAATTACGTCTAACCTTGACGTTGTTTGTGCTTAGGGTTCTCACAGATTACCATGATTTTCCCTTTGCGTTTTATGATCTTGCATTTTTCACAAATTTTCTTGACAGAAGGTCTGACTTTCATTTGTATGCCCTCCTTATAAAGCCTTTTAAAAAACTATTTGGATCTCCAAGTTATACGCCCTTTTGTCAGATCATATGGCGACATCTCGAGTGTAACCTTATCGCCCGGCAAAATCTTGATGTAGTTCATCCGGAGTTTGCCTGATATGTGAGCTAATATAACTTTTCCATTCGGTAGCTCCACCTTGAATTGTGCATTCGGTAAAGCTTCTACTACCTTGCCTTCAATCTCAATTACATCCTGCTTCGACAAATAAATACCCCCTACTGTGGAATCATCTCGCCCTGAGCGCCAATAAAGCGACTCAAAGCTTTTCGTATTTCACGATTGGTGCTCATTGACTTTTCCTCGACAACTGTTTTAGTTGCGGATAAATGCTTCAATTTTTTTCGCTTTGGTTTTTCCACCGAACGGCGTTTACCATTACAAATCATCGCATATTCGCTATCGACCTCGACAACAATAAAGAAATCATCCTTATCGCGACCGGCTCTAGCTTTCACCACGGAACCCTTTACAATCTCCAAACTTGACACCACTTTCTTTAATCACATACGGTTAAAATCAGCGGCCCATCTGGAGTTATCGCAATTGTATGTTCGAAATGCGCCGAAAGTTTTCCATCTGCTGTGACTGTAGTCCATTCGTCGTCCAAAACCTCTACTTCGTAAGTTCCCGCATTTATCATTGGTTCAATGGCTATGGTCATTCCCGATAACAGGCGCACACCTCTGCCCGGTGTGCCATAATTGGGTACGCTTGGCTCTTCATGTAGCTTCGCACCTACTCCGTGGCCGACGAAATCCCGTACCACCGAGTAACTGCGTGCCTCAACATACCGCTGTACTGCATTTGCTATGTCGCCAATTCGATTACCTACGCGGGCCATGTTTATGCCCTCATATAGGCTTTCTCTTGTCGCATCAAGAAGATTTTGCGCCTCCTGACTGATTTCTCCACACGCAAATGTCGCTGCATTATCTCCGTGAAATCCCTCGAAGAAGGCTCCCACATCTATGCTGACTATGTCACCACTCTTGATAATGCTATCTTTACTCGGTATGCCGTGGATGACCACATTATTTACAGAAATGCAAGCGCTCGCCGGGAAGCCACCATAATTTAAAAACGATGGCCTCGCCCCTTGGCTCTCGATGTATTTCCTTACGATATTGTCTATCTCTAAGGTTGATACTCCCGGCTCGACCGCTTCTCCTGCAAGTTTTAATGCTTTTGAGGCTATTCGACCTGCGCTTTTCATTATTTCTATTTCGCGATCGGTCTTCAAAATTAACATTAATTAAGCCTCCAAAGCTTTTAGGACTAACTCTATCGTTTCTGATATAGTTTTTCCGTCCCCTTGTATAACTGTGAGTTTGCCTTGTTTATCATAATAATTCTCTAACGGTTTTGTCTGCTCATGATAAATCTTCAGCCTATTTTTCACAGTTTCGGGTTGGTCATCTTCGCGCTGAACTAGGGTGCCTTGGCATTTATCGCAAATGCCGTCTTGTTGCGGTTTCTTATTTACCAAATGATAACTCGAACCGCAATTTTCGCAAACACGGCGTCCTGACATTCTGTCAATAATTATAGCGTCACTCACCGATATCTCGATAACCTTATCTATTTTCACTCCCAGTTTGTCAAGCGCCTCGGCCTGAGGTATGGTTCGCGGAAAGCCATCCAAAATAAAACCGTCTTTGCAGTCATCCTTCGCTATGCGTTCTTTGATGATTTCTATAACAATTTCATCCGGAACCAAGCCGCCGTCGACCATATAATTTTGGACTTGCTTGCCCAACTCAGAACCGCTTTTCAGCGCATCTCTAATAATATTGCCTGTCGATATTGTTGGAATCGATTTGTGCTCCGATATCGCCTCTGCTTGGGTTCCCTTTCCGGCACCAGGTGCGCCAAAAAGTATAATATTCATAGACTTTAGCTCCTTTATTGTAAATTTATTTTCTCAAACTTACCTTTACCAGCAATAAAATCATCCGAATATGACTATGAATTGGACGTTGCCCTCCGTTTGAGATCTGGATTTGGGCTAGCCGCACCGGCCGCGAGGCCAAAGAAAATAAATATTTTATTTTCTTTGTGGCCCAGGGCCCAACTTCGTTGGGCTCTGGGCTGGCCGAAGGCCCCGCAGGGGCCTTCGGCGCCTCGCGGCGCCCGGGCTAGATCAAACCTCCCCCGAACGTTGCAACGAACAACAACTCATTTTAGTCCAAGAACCCTTTGTAATGACGCATCATCATTTGCGATTCTAGTTGCTTTACAGTCTCGAGTGCAACGCCAACGAGAATGATAATCGAAGTTCCGCCGAGGAAAGTCGTGTTATGCATACCGGTGAGAGCACTGAAGATAAACGGAAGAACCGCAATAAAGCCGAGGAAAATCGCACCGATTAAAGTAATCTTAGATAAAACTTTCTGGATGAATTCAGCAGTTGGCTTACCTGGGCGAAGGCCCGGGATAGTCGCATTACTTTGGCGCAAATTGTTAGCCATTTCCACCGGATTATATTGAATGGTGAGGTAGAAATAAGCAAAAGCTAGAATCAGGACAAAGTATATGCTGGGATAAATCCAACCTTGCGGTGAGAGTGCGTTATTGATTTCAGCAACCCAACCAGGAGACTTTGAACCCATGATGATTTGGATTGTACTTGGAAGTGATAAAATCGAGCTAGCGAAGATGATTGGCATAACACCGGAACCACTAACCTTTACAGGTATATGCGTACTTTGGCCGCCATATAATTTACGTCCAACGACTCTCTTAGCGTATTGGATCGGGATTCTGCGTTCTGCGTCATTCATATAGACGATAAACCACATAACCGCGAGGAACGTAATGATGAATACCGGGACATAAACGTAGTAGATCCAAGCGATCGCAGGCATTTTGATAGCGGTGTCGATGTATTGCCATAAAGTTGCTACCAATGCTGGCATCCTAGAAACGATACCGGCAAACAATAGTATGGACACACCGTTTCCGACACCTTTTTGATTTATTTGCTCACCCAACCACATTATCAAAGCGGTACCAGCCGTAAACGTCAAGATAATAACAATAGCCGTGAAGGTACCTTCCCAACCGCTATTATACATAACGATTCGCTCGCCGCTGGGAGCTGTGTTGTTCTTGAGCCAGAAATAAAACATTGTTCCTTGCAAAAGACCTAATGTAACCGTCAGATATCTTGTAATCGCATCCATTTTTTTGCGACCTTCTTCGCCTTCCTTTGTCAGCCTTTCGAGATAAGGCAAAACAACGGTCATCAACTGCATAATAATGGAAGAGTTAATGTATGGCGAAATTGATAGTGCAAACAACGTAGCTCGAGAAAAGGCGTCACCAGAGATAGTATTGAAGTAGGTAAACATGGAACCTTCGCCCAAACTACCCATTAAGCTTTGTAGCGCGTGTATATTCAGGAACGGAACAGGAATAATCGAACCAATCCTAAATATGATAACAACGAAAAGGGTAAACAACATTTTCTTTTTCAAATCAGGATTTTTCCAGGCATTAAGCATTGTCTTTAGCAACTTAGATCACCTCAGCCTTTCCGCCAACCTCCTCAATCTTCTGTCTCGCAGACTCTGAGAATGCGTTAGCTTTAACATTCAATTTTTTTGTTAACTTCCCGTTAGATAGAATTTTGATTCCGTCGTACTCTTTTTTGATGATACCAGCGTTTATAAGCGCCTGAGCATCGACTTGCGCGCCATCCTCAAAGGCATTCAAAGCGGCAACATTGATCGCAACGATTTTCTTTGCAAAAATGTTATTAAAGCCTCTCTTTGGAATTCTCCTGTGAAGTGGCATTTGGCCGCCCTCGAAACCAGGACGAACGCCTCCACCGGATCTAGCTTTTTGTCCTTTGTGACCTTTGCCAGCAGTTTTGCCTTGACCTGAACCGTGACCTCTACCAATGCGTTTTGCGACTTTTTTGGAGCCAATCGCTGGTGAAAGTTCATGTAAGTTCATTTTGTCACCTCCCCTATTAAAGTTCTACAACCTCGATGAGATGGTTAATTTTTGCCACCTTACCATCGGTCATGTCATTTTTCGGTTGAGTTGTCTCATCACCTATTTTACGAAGACCGAGCGAGTGGGCAGTTGCAATCTGGTCTTTTTTGCTGCCAATAAGACTTTTTGTTAATTTAATTTTAACTTGTGCCATCTTGCTACCCCCTATTATAAAATTTCCTTTGCGGTTTTTCCACGAAGTTTAGCGACTTGCTCAGCGGTGCGAAGACTTGTCAGACCGTTCATGGTAGCGCGAACCACGTTGCAAGGATTATTCGAGCGAAGAGCCTTCGTACGGATATCGCGGATACCGGCAGCCTCAACAACTGCACGAACAGGGCCTCCAGCGATAACTCCGGTACCAGGTGCAGCAGGTTTCATCAAAACTCGACCTGCGCCGAACTCTCCAATAATCTCGTGTGGGATCGTCGTACCCTTGAGAGCGATTTGCACTAAGTTTTTCTTAGCGTCTTCAATACCCTTGCGAATTGCATCCGGAACCTCTCCGGCCTTACCGATACCAAAACCTACTGTGCCATTTCCGTCGCCCACCACAACTAGTGCAGCGAACTTGAAGATACGTCCACCCTTAACGGTCTTAGATACACGATTTATCGCAACTACGCGCTCTTGTAAATCCATAGTACTGCCATCTATTCTAGCCAAAAGTATTCCTCCTTTTTTAGAACTTTAAGCCGCCCTCGCGAGCGCCCTCGGCCAACTCTTTGACACGTCCGTGGAAGATATATCCGCCGCGGTCAAAAACGACCTCTGTAATATTTTTCTGTGCAGCACGTTCTGCAATGAGCTTACCGACTTTTTTAGCAGCCTCTTTATTTCCGCCGTTACCGCTGATCTCCTTATCGAGAGTGGAAGCGGCAGCCAATGTAACTCCAGCAACATCGTCAATCAACTGGGCATAAATGTTAGTTGAGGAGCGGAAAACATTCAGGCGTGGACGCTCTGCAGTGCCTTTAATTTTGGCACGTACTCTTTTGTGACGTTTTAGTCTGGCTTTATTTTTATCAGCCTGTTTCACCATAGTTTAATCACTCCTTTAACTATTTCTTACCGCCCTTACCGGCTTTACCTTCTTTGCGGCGAATATGCTCATCCACATATTTGATACCCTTGCCCTTATATGGCTCTGGTGGACGTTTCTCGCGCACTTGAGCGGCAAACTGACCAACTTTTTGCTTATCGGCGCCCAAGATAATGATCTTATTTGGAGCCGGCACTTCGATTTTGATGTCATCCGTATCCGACATCGTAACCTGATGCGAGTAACCGAGGTTCATCACAAGATTTTTGCCTTGTTTTTGAACACGATATCCTACACCATTTACCTCGAGTTCCTTCTTGAAGCCATTTGTTACGCCCTCGACCATGTTAGCGATAAGCGAACGAGTGAGGCCATGAAGTGCTCGATTTTCTTTTTCATCGTTAGGACGAGTAACCGTGAGGACATTCTCCTCGATGGTGACCGTCATATTCGGATGAACTGTTCTTGTCAAGGTACCCTTTGGGCCTTTGACTGTAATTACACCGTTTTCGAGTTTAACATCGACACCGGCGGGAATATTTACAGGTTTTCTTCCAATTCGAGACATCGCTCTACCCTCCTTACCAAATGAACGCTAGAACCTCGCCGCCTACATTTTCCTTGCGAGCCTGACGGTCTGTCATAATGCCCTTAGAAGTAGAAACAATAGCGATTCCTAAGCCTTTCATAACTTTTGGCATATCCTCAACGTTGCTGTAAATGCGAAGACCAGGTTTAGAGACTCTTCTCAGGCCCGTAATTACAGATTTTTTATTCTCGTCGTACTTAAGAATAACCTTGATAATGCCTTGCTTACCATCATCTTTTACCGAATAATTTTTGATGTATCCTTCATCAAGCAAAATCTGAACAATTGATTTTTTCATGTTTGATGCAGGAATTTCAACAGAATCATGTCGACTAGAAGCCGCGTTGCGAATTCTCGTCAGCAAATCTGCGATTGTATCAGTAATTTGCATACCGTTTTATCCTCCTTAGTTAAAAATTTACCAACTGGCCTTCTTTACACCAGGAATCTGACCTTTGTAGGCTAACTCTCTGAAGCAGATACGGCAAATTCCGAACTTGCGAAGATAGGCATGCGGCCTGCCGCAGATTTTACATCTGTTGTACTCGCGAGAAGAAAACTTTTGGGTTCTCTTTTGCTTTATTTTCATAGAAGTCTTGGCCACAGTAATCCCTCCTTATTTCGCAAACGGAGCGCCCATAAGAGTTAATAACTCTTTGGCTTCTTCGTCAGTTTTTGCGGTTGTTACCAAACAAATATCCATTCCACGGACCTTGTCGATTTTATCGTACTCGATCTCCGGGAAAATCAGCTGCTCTTTGATGCCCAAGTTGTAGTTGCCGCGGCCATCGAAAGAGTTCGGATTTATTCCGTGGAAGTCACGAACTCTCGGAAGAGCAACATTCAGAAGCCTATCCAAAAACTCGTACATTTTCTCGCCTCTGAGGGTTACCTTTACGCCGATTTTCATGCCTTCTCTCAGCTTAAAGTTAGCAACTGACTTCTTCGCGGTGCAAACTACCGGCTTTTGACCAGTAATCGCAGCGATATCGGTCATGATCGCGTCGATAACCTTAGAGTTGTCTCGAGCTTCGCCGGCACCTACATTGATAACGATTTTCTCGAGCTTTGGGATCTGCATAACGCTCTTGTAAGAAAACTTACTCATCAACGCAGGAGCTACTTCACTCTTGTATAGTTCCTTCAATCTTGCCATGTTCTATCCTCCTTAAAGCGACTTTGAACATTTTTTGCAAATGCGTGATTTCGTGCCATCTTCGTTAATTTTATGAGCTACACGAGTTGGCTTGTCGCAATGAGGGCAAACTATCTGGACTTTGCAAGCGTACATAGCGGCCTCTGCCTTAACTATGCCACCGGCTTCGCCCATTCTGCGGGGCTTAACGTGCTTAGAAACCTTGTTAACGCCCTCGATGATAACCTTGCCTTCTTTGGGACTAACCGCCAAAACCTTGCCTCTTTTTCCACGCTCTTTGCCGTTTAGTACGACAACGGTGTCACCCGTTTTAACATGAACTTTTTTTATCATAGTGAGCACCTCCATTAAAGCGTTTCTGGGGCCAGGCTCAATATTTTCATATATTCCTTATCGCGAAGTTCTCTTGCGACAGGCCCAAAAATACGAGTACCCCTAGGGTTCTTATCATCTCTAATCAAAACAGCAGCGTTCTCATCGAAGCGAATATAAGTACCATCGTTACGTCTTACACCCTTAACCGAACGAACTATAACTGCTTTGACCACGTCACCTTTTTTTACAACTCCGCCGGGTGTTGCTTTTTTGACAGAAGCCACCACAACATCGCCGATATTAGCATACCTTCTTCTAGTTCCGCCCAGCACGCGAATGCACATAAGCTCTTTGGCACCGGTGTTGTCGGCAACTTTAAGGTAAGTTTGCTGTTGTATCACAGTACGTTCCTCCTAACTCTTGTTAGTACTTTGAATAAATCAAGCTGCAAAACAATTATTTTGCTTTTTCAATGATTTCTACTAAGCGCCATCTTTTGTCTTTGCTCAAAGGTCTAGTTTCCATCACGCGGACTCTGTCGCCGATGCCGCACTCATTTTTCTCGTCATGAGCCTTCAACTTAGCGGTACGCTTGATGATCTTGTTATAAAGAGGGTGCTTAACGCTGTTCTCGATAGCAACCACGATAGTTTTGTCCATCTTGTCGCTAACGACCCTACCGACCTCAACTTTTCTCATATTTCTATCGCTCACGATTGTTCCTCCCTCCATTACGCCTTAGAAGCAGCATTGACATTGTTTTGTTCTTTGAGTTTGTTCTCGGTCAAGAGCGTTTGAACTCTAGCAATGTCTTTTTTTACTGCTTTAATACGCATCGGGTTTTCGAGCTGATTGATGGCAAGTTGAAAACGCAGATTGAAGAGTTCGGCTTTAAGATCTTTTAATCTTTTTTGAAGCTCTGCGTTAGACAAGTTTCTCATCTCTGAAGCTTTCATTATTGCTCACCATCCGTTTCCTTTTTTACTACAAACTTACACTTAATGGGAAGTTTGTTCGCAGCTAATCTCATAGCTTCGCGGGCAGTCTCCTCGGGAACACCAGCAATCTCAAACATGATTCTTCCTGGCTTTACCACAGCTACCCAATACTCCGGAGCTCCCTTACCTTTACCCATGCGAGTCTCGGCAGGTTTTTTCGAGATTGGCTTATCCGGGAAGATTTTGATCCAAACCTTACCGAATCTTTTGCAGTAACGCGTCATAGCGATACGAGCAGCCTCGATTTGGTTAGAGGTAATCCAAGCTGGCTCGAGTGCCTGGAGGCCAAATTCGCCATGAGAAATTGTATTTCCGCGAAGAGCCTTACCGGTCATACGGCCTCTGTGAACTCTTCTAAATTTAACTCTTTTTGGCAATAACATTATTTTTGGCCTCCTTCCCTCTTAGGAGCACGACGTTGTCTAGGACGACGCGAATCTTTCTTTTCTGGCTCAGCCTGTACCGAGCGTGCATCTCCGAGAACTTCGCCCTTATAGAGCCAAACCTTAACGCCCAAGCGACCATAAGTTGTAGCAGCCTCTGCAAAACCGTAGTCGATATCAGCGCGCAAAGTTTGTAGCGGAATCGTACCCTCGTGATAACGTTCTGTACGAGCGATTTCGGCTCCACCCAAGCGGCCCGAAACTTGAACTTTAATACCCTTAGCGCCAAACTTCATAGCTCTACCGATGGATTGTTTCATAGCTCTACGGAAAGAAATTCTCTTTTCGAGTTGAGCTGCAATGTTCTCGGCAACGAGTTGAGCATTCATGTCCGGAGACTTAACCTCAACGATATTGAGTAGAACTGGCTTTTTGATCATTTTCTCGCACTGGTCACGAAGCTTATCGATCTCAGCGCCGCCCTTACCGATGACCATACCAGGTCTTGAGCAATGGATATTAACTCTGACCTTAGCAGCATCGCGTTCGATTTCTATTTTGGGAATACCCGCGGAGAAGAGTTGTTTTTTCAACATTTTGCGAAGGTTATAGTCCTCAACGAGCAAATCGCCGAAGTCTTTATCCTTTGCGAACCAACGCGAATCCCAATCCTTGATAACACCTACACGCAAACCGTGTGGATTAACTTTCTGGCCCATAGTTTACCTCCTTCTTAACTATTTTTCTCTCTGAGCACCATGGTCACATGAGAAGTTCTTTTTTCGATTCTGTGAGCTCTACCGTGGTCTTTCGGACGAATTCTCTTAAGGATCGGACCAGGGCAAACGAAGCACTCAGAAACATAGAGTCTATCGACATCCATATTGTGGTTATTCTCAGCGTTAGCGACAGCTGATTTCAAAAGTTTAGACAAATCCTCGCAGGCAGCCTTCGAGGTGTGCCTAAGGATAGCCGCTGCCACATCAACCGGTTTATTTCTAATCAAGTCGAGAACGATTGAAACTTTTCGCGGAGAAATTCTGGCATATTTTAAATAAGCCACAGCTTCCATTCAAATTACACTCCTTTCGGCTGGTTATTTAGTAGTTTTCGAACCGGCATGGCCCTTAAAGGTTCTAGTTGGAGCGAACTCACCGAGTTTATGGCCAACCATATCTTCAGTCACATACACCGGAACGTGTTTACGGCCGTCATGCACGGCAAATGTGTGCCCAACGAAGTCCGGGAAGATTGTCGAAGAGCGGCTCCAAGTCTTGAGGACTTTTTTCTCGCCGTTATCGTTCATTTCCTTAACTCGCTTAAGCAGCACAGGTTGCACATAAGGGCCTTTTTTTAGACTTCTGCTCATATAAATCAAGCTCCTTTCTGTGTTGCTTATTTACCGTTTCTACGTTTAACAATAAATTTATCAGTTCTGTTGCGTTTCTTTCTTGTCTTGTAGCCAAGAGCAGGTTTACCCCAAGGCGTAACAGGACCAGGACGTCCGATCGGGCTTTTACCCTCACCACCACCATGCGGGTGATCGCACGGGTTCATGACGGATCCGCGAACTGTAGGTCTGATACCCATGTTACGTTTGCGGCCAGCCTTACCGATTTTGACATTCTCGTGGTCGGAGTTACCGACTTGACCAACCGTCGCCATGCATTCAACTGGAACGTTTCTCAACTCACCCGAAGGCAGTCTTAGCAAAGCGAACTTACCCTCTTTAGCCATAAGCTGAGCCATAATTCCGGCAGCTCTCGCGAACTGAGCGCCCTTACCCGGATATAGTTCAACATTGTGGATGAACGTACCGGTTGGGATGCTCGAAAGCGGAAGGGCGTTACCAGGTTTAATATCAGCAGTCTCGCCAGCAACGATTGTATCTCCAACTTTGAGGCCATTTGGTGCGATGATGTAACTTTTCTCGCCGTCCTCATATTGAACCAACGCAATGTGAGCCGAACGATTCGGGTCGTACTCGAGGGTCAAAACGGTAGCAGGGATATTTGTTTTCTGCCGTTTGAAGTCGATGATACGATATTTTCTACGGTTACCGCCGCCTCTGTGACGAACAGTAATTCTACCGTAGCTATTACGGCCGGAGTTTTTAGTCATAGGCTCGAGAAGGCTTTTTTCTGGAGCCACTTTAGAAAGTCCGGAGTAATCGACAACCGACATATGTCTTCTTGACGGTGTAGTCGGCTTGTAATTTTTAATAGCCAATTTTCTTCACTCTCCTCATGATGGCTTTGCGGGGATCGCAGTTCCCCATACTGTGCTAAATGGTTTGCGCAAACACGCAAACTACATCATGCTTTCAAAGAACTCGATTGCCTTGCTGTCCTCGGTGAGGGTAACATAAGCTTTCTTCCAATCGGAGGTATAACCTTGATATCTGCCTTGACGTCTCAGATGCCCCTTAACATTCAAGGTATTAACCTTAGCGACCTTCACTCCGAAAAGTTCCTCTACTGCTTTTTTAATCTCGATTTTATTAGCGTTCTTAGCGACCTCGAAAGTGTACATTTTCATGGCATTTCCGGTCATAGTTTTCTCCGTGATAATCGGACGAATAATAATATCTTGAGCTACCATTTAAGCATACACCTCCTCAATTTTGCTAACAGCATCTCTAACGATAATTAAGCTATCGTAATTCAGAATGTCATAGACATTAAGGGTATTAACTTGGGTGGTCTTAACGCCAGGAATATTTCTCGCAGAGAAAATGACCTTATTATCCACCTCAGGCAGAACCAATAATGTTTTCTTACTTGCATTAACTGCGGCCAACATATTTGCGATGTCGCGAGTCTTGTAATTTTCAAGCGTCAACTTATCGAGAACGATAATGTTGTTATCCTGAGCCTTAGCCGAGAAAGCAGACTTCATCGCGAGGCGTCTTTCTTTCTTATTCACGGTGTAGCTGTAATCACGAGGCTTTGGCGCAAATACGATACCGCCATGTCTCCATTGAGGAGCGCGAATCGAACCTTGTCTTGCGTGGCCAGTACCTTTTTGTCTCCACGGCTTACGTCCACCACCGGCGACCTCAGCGCGAGTTAAAGCAGATTGTGTACCTTGACGTTGGTTAGCTAAGTAATTTACAACCATCTCGTGGAGCAGAACCTTATTTGGCTCAACACCGAAAACGGCCTCGGAAAGTTGTATTTCATCGACTTTTTGACCATTCATATCAAGAACTTGAACTTTTGGCATTATGATTCCTCCTTTCCTTAAGCCTTAACGCTTTGTTTAACTTCTACTGTTCCGCCGTTTGCACCAGGGATCGCGCCCTTAATTGCAATGAGGTTATTCTCTACATCGATTTTAACGATTTCGAGGTTTTGAACAGTAACTCTCTCAGCGCCCAAGTGACCTGCCATTTTTGTGCCCTTAAATACTCTTGAAGGGTCGGAGCAAGCACCGATTGAGCCGCCGTGGCGAACAACAGGACCCGAACCATGCGTTTCCTTAAGGCGTCTTGCGTTCCATCTCTTGATGACGCCAGCGTAGCCTTTACCTTTGCTAGTGCCGGTAACATCGACTTTGTCGCCTTGCGCAAAAACGTCCGCCTTAATGATATCGCCTACATTGTAAGCGCTGGTATCCTCAAAGCGAAACTCACGAAGTACTCTTTTGGGAGCGACATCGGCCTTAGCGAAGTGACCTTGCATAGCCAAACTAACATTGATAGGCTTCTCGTCGAATTTAGCGGACCTCGTACCCTTTTTATATTTGAGTTTAATGTCGCCAAATCCCAATTGAACAGAATCGTAACCATCGTTATCGACAGTTTTCTTCTGTGCCACAACGCATGGGCCTGCTTCTATGACAGTAACAGGGATAACGTTGCCGTTCTCATCGAAAATCTGAGTCATACCGATTTTTTTACCGATGATAGCTTTTTGCATAAATACATCCTCCTAGATAGGTTATTGGTTGAAGGAGTAGTTCCTCCAACATGACCCCGACCGTGGTTGGTTAACGTTAGAGTTTAATCTCTATGTCAACGCCAGCAGGGAGTTCCAGACCCATAAGAGCCTCAACGGTCTTATTTGAAGGTCTTAAGACATCGATAAGTCTTTTATGAGTACGCATTTCAAATTGCTCACGACTATCCTTGTACTTGTGTACAGCTCTAAGGATCGTGATAACTTGCTTTTCAGTAGGTAGCGGAACTGGGCCAGAAACCTTGGCACCTGTCCGAGTAGCCGTTTGAACGATACGTTCTGCCGACTGATCAACCAACTGATGGTCGTACCCTTTAAGTCTTATCCTTATCTTCTCTTTGACTGCCATGTAATCGCCTCCTTTATAATAGATGGCGGGCGTGCTCTCGAAAAATTCAAACACTCGTCCGGGTGTTTCCACCATAGAAACTAAAAAACCGGTTGCTCATGCTATTGCAAAAGCTCCGGGGATGAATAAAGAGAGCTTGGCGGTTCTATTACTAGAATCGCACAAAATAAAATTAATCGCCCGGTTTAAAATCGGACATACTCCACGGAAAAACCGACCAAAAAGGTCGCAACCTCCCGCTTCAACGCATATCATTGTGCAGTCACACTGAAATATATTACCATACAAATCGCAAAAGTTCAAGTATTTTACAGATTTTTTTCAAAATATGGGAGTGCCCTGATCGAGCATCTAGCGGCCGCGAGGCGCCGAAGGTCCTTCGGGCCTTCGACCAGCCCAGCACTCAACAACGTTAAGTGCTGGGCCACAAAGAAAATAATATTTTCTTTGGCCTTGCGGCCTGGCTGGACAGCTAATTCGACGAAAAATGCTCACTTGGGGCACTCCCCAAAATATTTAGGCTTTACCGAGAATAAACGGCCCGCGCGTGGGGCATGTTCTCTGCCCGTCATCCTAGTGCAAACAAATAGCCCGTGCGGGCCGCGAGGCCCCCGGAACTCAAACTTGAGTTCCGGGGTGGCCCAGTCCTTAAAAAGGACTGGGCAGCTCCATAAAAATGGAGCGCCTCGCGGCGCCCTCGGCGTAACCCCAAAATCCAGATATTCCGCTTCATTTAGCGGCGCTAACACAACGTATATGTGCTCCAACGACAATTAAAAGCGAACACCCTAAAGCTTCAAAATCAACAACTTTATTTCATGTTTACCATTCACAAAAGTTGCATTCATCTGCGTGATTTTAGCAACACGCTTTGCTTGGTCAACACATCCCATCCGGCAAGCTTCCGGTGAAAAAAGTATCAATCGTCGGAATGTCATATCTTGGCTGAAAAATAGACGCCACTTCTGATTCCTCCGACGAACTTTGGCTAAGAAAAGAAAAAGGGTGCAAACCTAAAGACAACTCTTTCTCCGCGGCCTTAATAGCCTCTTCTAAGCCTTCACACTTCACCATTCCATCCGTTGCGCCTCTTTTTCGAGCAAGGCTAGGATTTTTAACCGATACAACTTTTCTCTTCTTCCAATTAACCATAAAATAGCGCGGCTTCTTATCCACTGATGCGTAAAAAATATGTCCTTGGCCTCCATTTACATAGGCCAAATCGTCAACAGACAATCTTTTTAAATGATTCACCTCAGAAATCATCATGCTTCCTCCGCAAAACAACAGCTTTTTTACGAGTATAACACAATCACGTCAAATGTCTAAACTTTAGTGAATGTTGCCCACCTTTATTTTGGGAGTATACATCAACAAAAGCGCCTCGGGACGCCCTAGACCGTGTCGTCGATAAAATATGATATAATAGAAATAAAAAAATCCATTAAGCAGAAAATGAACAAAGAAATGCACCGGCACGATATAAGCGGCAGCGCTTGGAAAAAAATCAAACCGCACACAATTGGAGAAAAAGGAACTCGAGGAGGAAACGCTAAAGATACAAGGCAATTTATTAATGGGGTATTTTGGATTTTGCGCACATGAGCTCCA
>JAZQJR010000150.1:0-8462 GCA_045541715.1 Acutalibacteraceae bacterium | reverse complement strand
GAACCTCTTCCTGTGAGCAGGCTGGATTTTCTGTTTTTTATCTAGTTTTTGGCCTTGCTAAATTCCGGTATATGCAGGCAACTGCCTTTATAAAAACAAAATGATAAAAAGGCTAAAAATAGGGGCTTGTCTTTATTCTTTCCCTCGGAAAAACTGTAGACATCTATGTAATGTTAGCAATGCCTAGTTTTTTAATCCAGTTATAAACCATGGATTTATTTATTCCAAACATCCGGCTAACCGCTCTGCCGCTGTTCCCCTCAAAAAATATTGCGATAGCTTTTTGTTTAAATTCCGTGCTGTAATTTAGCTCTGTTAAGAACTTCGTTTTGATTTACATTACTGTTTTCTGCGCGGTTTGCCAGCCTTCCAAACTTCGTCGTTCACACATTTTGGGCATTTAATTTTATTTTCGATGCACACTGCCTTTCTTTTAGGCACTGCCCACTTCCAAAAAAGTGTTGACAATCGATTGGATTTATAGTATAATAAAATTTGTTGTTATTCGGCTGCATTGAATATGGCGGTATAGCTCAGTTGGTTAGAGCATTCGGTTCATATCCGAAGTGTCATTGGTTCAAGTCCAATTACCGCTACCAGCAGTTGGCCCGGTGGTCAAGCGGTTAAGACACCGCCCTTTCACGGCGGTAACACGGGTTCGATTCCCGTCCGGGTCACCACAAGTATTAGATACACTTAATGATTAGAGCCTCAAGAGTCAGACTGCTTTTTTGTTCGATTAAAAAGGTTATTCTCAAGTGCGTTGTGAGTGTTTTTCACGTCAACAAATCTATCAATATGGTTATTTGAGCAACTCCCCCCTAATTTCGCGCCAGCCTCTCCCCGGTTTGTGGCAAAAATATGGCTAGCTTTAAGAATTCTTTCGATTCTTCTAAAACCATTGCTTTCCAAATGCAGCTGTATTGCTTTTCGTCTGACATGTTCTGGATAGCCGCACTGGCTTACAGTGTAGTGCCATCCACAACCTGGGAGTGTTTTTAAAATAATCAAATGTGGTATAGTAGGAAGAAAAGGACGGTAATAGCTATGTACAAGTGTAAAAAATGCGAGTCAAATGAATCCGTAAAAGCTGGCTTTGTAAAGGGCGAACAGCGCTACAAATGTAAGAAATTCGGTTTCCAACTTGTGCCAACAAGGCATAAAGGAAGGAGCAAGAAAAACTCCTGTCGGTTTGGATGTCGCGCACGGTTATTCCTTCAGGACAATTGCCAAGTTTTTTAAAGTTAACGTTCATTCGGCGTTCGTTCGGGTGAAGAGTTTTGCGAAAAAAACTATTCCAAACCGGATCCAATTGACGATAACGTCATAGTTGACCTCGATGAAATGTGGCATTTTTTCGCTCAAAAAAGACGAGTTTGGATCTGGAAAGCGTATTTCCGAACAACAAAACAGCTCATCGATTGGGAATGTGGCGCTCTAGATGCTGAAACATTTAGAAAAATGTACGAGCGATTGAAAAAGTGGAACGTCAAGATCTTTTTTAGTGATAGATACAGTGTTTATCGTGATTTTATACCACGCAAACATCTAATTCAAACAAAAGCAGAAACACATTTAATTGGAAGTGACAACTTTCCTCAACGACACTGGTTGCAAGGTTTAGACGTAAAACATGCTGCGTTTTCCGGTCACTCGAAATGATTGATTTAACGATGTTCCTTTTTGCGGCCTTTCATGTCAATAAATCCATCGATATAGTTATTTGATCGATGCACCCATATTTTTCGGGATGAATGATTTACAAAATAGCCTAAATTTATGATATACTATGCTATATTATCTTAAATTAGCTTTAGAGGGATTGTTTTGGAAAAATATAGTATAAAAAATCAGGATGAAATGCTCATCGGCCGTAACGCAATAAGAGAAGCGTTGCTTGCAGAGCGAGAGATTGACTCCATTTTGATTACAAAAGGTACACGCAACGGAGCGATTAACAGCATTTTAAAAAAGGCTAAAGAACTCCGCGTTCCTGTGAAAGAAACAGACAACAAAAAGTTAGATCTTTTATGTGGGAAAGCGAACCATCAAGGAATTATTGCGATGACCGCTGCACATGAATACTCGACAATTGAGGACATATTTAACATCGCCAAACAAAAAAATGAGCTGCCTTTTATAATTGTTGCCGATGGGATTGCCGATCCGCACAATTTAGGAGCGATTATTCGTACGGCTGAGTGTGCTGGCGCTCATGGTGTGATAATTCCAACAAGGCGGGCTGTTGGGTTAAATTTTACTGTTGCCAAGGCTGCTGCCGGGGCGCTTGAACATGTGAAAGTTGCAAGGGTAACCAATATTTCTGCAACGCTGGATGAGTTGAAAAAACGTGGAGTGTGGATCTACGGCGCGGACATGGACGGCAAGAACTATTGCCAAGAAGACTTAACTGGCGCGGTTGCATTGGTTGTGGGCAGCGAAGGTTTTGGCATAAGCCGACTTGTCAAAGAAAAATGCGATGTTATTTTATCCATTCCTCTTTGCGGGAAAATTAATTCATTAAACGCGTCTGTTGCAGCGGGGGTAATCATGTGCGAAGTTTCGAGACAAAGATTAGGATTAGTTGCTAAGTAAAAGGTGGTAAAAAGTTTGAGTAATTTTATAGGTAAATTAACGAGTGTTTTTCATAGAAAAAAAAAGCCTTTACGCTATAAAGAAATTTTTAGTACTGCTGAAAACCTAAGGAATACGCAAAGTACGAACTCTCCCACGCTTAATGACGACCTTTCAAAAACACGGATTGGCAACTGTGCACAAAAAACAAAAAAATGGTTCAGAAACTACAGAGATCGAAAGGCTAAAATTTTGCAGCAGGAGCTTTTTGAGATGTGCCCTGAGTATAATGGGCCGCTGTATGCTCACGCTGTTAAGGATGCCTTAAAAAAGGAAATTAAAATTTCAAACAAACAAGCGCTGTCGATTTGTGTAATTTTCACAATGTCTGTTTGTTTGGATTTCTCCGTAAAAATAATGCCGAACTTTTTAGACATTTCGTTTCTAAGTACAACTAGCTTGCATTTGATTGCATCAACTTTTTTGTTGGTTTTAAGTTTTATATTGGGATTCAATACTATAAAAAAAGCTTTTACTCATATTTCTAAGGTTATTTTCACTTTGGATACAGCGGTTGTTTTCCCTTTTATTGCAAGTACAATAAACTGTTTAGCTTCGTTATTTTTCTCATTTTTTTATTCAAGCTTTCAATCAAATACATTTGTTAGCCTTTTTTTATTACATTTTTTGCTGGTGATTTTAACAAATTTATCAAACAAAAAACGGATATTCCGTAATTTAAGATTTGTAACATCCACGAGACAAAAATTTAATGTCGAAGTCTTCCCACTTAGTAATGTAATACAAGCAAACAAATCCAAACGAAAAATTTTTATAGCGCACGAGCATAAAACAGATTTTTTGTCAAATTTTATTCAAAATTCTCATGAAGAGACTTTTGCGGAAAAGTTAGTATCTAATTTGGTTCCATTTAGTGTGATATTTTCACTTGTTTGTGGAATTTTAAACTTCGTATTTACACAGAATACGGAATCTAGTTTGGTGGCACTTAATATATCAGCCTTGCTTTCGTTACCGGTTGCCTGGCCTTTTGTGTCGAGTCTGATCGTCTCTTCATTAAGCAAGTTTGCCCTTAAAAATAGAGCAATGGTTGTTGGGGAAAGTGGGGTAAAAAAACTTGCACGCGCAAAAAGTGTCGTGTTGAATGACTCTGATTTATACCCGCCAAACAATGTTATTTTGAGAGGAATAAAAACTTTCAGCGGTCAGCGGGTTGACGAAGCAATTATTTTAGCCGCTACGCTTGTATGCCGCTTGGGAGCGCCAATTAGCCACGTTTTTGATAAGATAATTCTAGGGAAAAAAGCCGTCCTCACAAAGGCCTCAAATGTTAAATATGTTGATGGAAAAGGAGCCATCGGTTGGGTTAATGGTCAGCGAGTTTTGGTAGGAAATCGCGAGTTGTTAAAGGAATATAAAATAGAACCTCCTAGCTATGACTACGAAGAAAAATACAAAATACCGAATTGTGAGTTAACCTATTTTGCAGTCGGCAGAGGGTTAGTTGCGATGTTTATTTTAGAATATTTACCGTCAAAAACCTTATTGGGCATTTTGCACGAGTGTGTAAAAAACAACATTAAAATTTTTGTCAAAACAGTTGATTGCAACGTCACCGTACAAAAAGTTGCTCATGATTTTGGACTTAGGGAAAAACACATTATAATTCTTGCTAACAAAGAGAAACAAGTCGCAGATCAACTGGACAAAAAAGTATCAGATAAAATTAGTGCTTTTGTTGCGACTCTAGGTGAATGTTCCTCTTTGCTGAAGTTGATGTGTGTAGTTGTTCTCTCGAATGCCAAGTTATTATTTACTTCATCAATACAACTCTTACAGACAATAATAAGCTTGGTTATGATTTTAGGGCTGACTACAGGCGGAAGCATCGCGGAGCTACATAATACAGAATGGCTATTTTACTCAGTCTTTTGGTTAGCACTCCATTTGATAGTTTTTAGGATAAAGTTGGGAGTGTTGCCCAAATAATTGAGCGTGGCATAATAACTTTCTTGCGAAATTAAGAGAGTTGATCAAAATTGCAAATACCAGCGATCAAAGAAAAACGTAGAGAAAAGAGTTTCCTTTGGTTGCGATAGCGTTCTGAAAGAATCCGAAATCGCTTAACTAAGGCGATCACGTGCTCAACTGCTATACGTTTTATTGAGATATTTTTGTTCTGTTCTCGGTCTTGCTTTGATGCGGGATGATTTTTGGTGGATTTTTTCGGTGAAATGGAATTTGCATGCAATTTTGTAAGTCCTTGATAGCCGTTATCCGCCCTTAGTTGTGCTCCTGAATTATTTGCTATTTTTTCATGTTTCATGCTGCATGTTTATTTTCGCAAGAAGTCTAATATGTCGGCGCCGCACTATATCGCGCGGCGCCTTTCGCTTTAATCAAAACCACTATATGGCATTACAACATTTATGGAGTGCCACTTGCGAGTTGATTGAAAGTCTTATTGCGCAAAATTTGGGAGTGCCCTAGTTGCGTGTTTATAAGCTGATTTTTTACCAAAAACACAATTTTTAAACCTTACTCAAAAGCAAGTTTCAGCAGAAGTTGTATCTGGCTAGGCCATAAAAATCTACATATAGCTCCCAATCGATGAGCTGTTTTGTTGTTCGGCAATACGCTTTTTAGATCCAAACTCGTCTTTTTTTGAATGCAAAAAATGCCACATTTCATCGAGCGCAATCACTACGCTATCGTCAATTGGAGCCGGTTTGGAATAATTTTTTTCCGCAAAACTCTTCACCCAAACGAACACAGAATGAACGTTGACTTTAAAAAACTTGGCGATGGTTCGGAACGAATATCCATGTGCGTACATCCAGACCGCAAGGAGTTTTTCATGCTTGCTCCGTCCTTTTTGCCTTGTAGGAACAAATTGGCAACCGCATTTTTTACTTTTGTAGCGCTGTTCGCCCTTTACAAAGCCAGCTTTTACGTATTCATTTGGCTCGCACTTTTTGCATTTGTACATATCTATACCGCCCTTTTCTTCCTACTATACCACATTTGATTATTTAGAAAACACTCCCCCAATTTTGTGCTTAGATAGCATTAGCACTAGTACTAGCACCAGCGTCAAGGTTCATCCCAGCGTTTTTGGAGCCAGGAAGTCAAGCATTGAACAAAGTCTCATCAAAAAACTGGAGATTTGGCGAGATCTTTTCGTGTGCGAAACTTCACTTTGTTCTTGCAGAATCTGGGTGCGACATGCGTGTCGAGGCTCTCGACCAAAAGGAGGCTAACAACGAAAATACACGCAGTTTGCACGTCGGAAAGATTTGTTTTAAAATTTCACCTTGCAGCGGGAATCGCCACGATCCTCCAGAAGGCAGAAAGCTTATGGAATCACTTGGCTTTAAGGCGGGGCGCCATTTGCTCATGGACCGCGCATACGAAGATGATAAAGCAAGAGCGCTTGTACTTAAACAAGGGCTTATTCCGGTTGTCCCTCCGAAAAATGGGAGTGGCCGAAATCGAGATAATTCGAAAAAAGAAGCAGAAACAAAAGCCTTACTCCTTCATAATTAAAATGCAAAACAGGCCTTTAAGACAAAAAATACGATCGATAAATTTTAGCTCTAAAGTTTAATACAACTTTACATTTTGCAGTTATCTTTCTTTTAGGCATTACCCGAAAAAGAATAGAAAGACACCGTAGGTTTACAACACGGCCCTCTATAAACTACGTAATGAAATCAAGCTTTTTCGCAGTTTTTTACTCGTTACGATAAGGCTGGATATTATCTACTCTTCTGTCCTTATGTTGGCTTTAATTTTTGATGCTCTCTTTATGTTAACAGGCTCTAGATGCATCGCAATTTGGATAAAAATTTATTGACGACACACTCTAACGAGCTGAGTGAAAGTTATTCACTGTTGATAGAACTTAATGGGCATTTGTTCTATGATTTTAAAAAATAAAATTGATATTTTTATTCAAAGAGGTGTTTGCGGTGAAAAAGAAAAAATGGTTAGCTTTAAGTATTAGTACGATTGTTTTAGTCTTTGCGGCGTTTTTTACTTGGCAATTTGCGATACGTTCTACAACGACAACTACAGAGCAAAGTAGCCAAAGTTCCACCACGGTAAAAGCCGTGTCAGCGGAAACGGTGTATGAAGAGCTAATTGGCAATTTAGGCAGCGTAATTAATGAGATAGAAAAAGAGCAAGTCTTTACTTTAATTGAAAAATTGTTAGACGTTGAAAAGAAAGGCAACGACGCCACAGAAAGAAACGCGATCTACAAAGATATTATCAAAATCTTGGATGAAGTGACACTTCGCGGGTATGCTCAGGAGGAACTTAATACGTATAAAATGTACTTTAATTCAGCTCTATCTATGCAAAGCTCTAGCTCAGATACAAAAGATGGGCCTGTCTCTCAAAAGTATCAGTACTCCATAGAAGATGACGGTAGTATCTTGCCAAAATCTGAGACTGCGAAAAGCGCAACAAAAGATGAGTTTTCTCACCACAAAGAAACTTGGGAAAATGCACAGAAAATAATTCATTTTGAGTTGCTAAAAGACTTAGATTACTATGAACCGTTTTATTCGAACCTCACTGTAGCCTCCACTGCTGGTGGCTATATAAATCCTAATTTTAATGTTACACCATATGAATGGAGTATCGGTCTTTCTGTCAATGCTGTAAATGCACTTGATTTGCCATATGTATTAACTCACGAGTACGGCCATTATCTATCTCTAAAAGATGCAACAATTAAGTCCACTGGTAATGGTTCTGAAAAAGAAGTTTCAGGCGGAAAGCTCTTGCAAGACTTTATTGTTGATGGTATCGGATATATCGCAGGTGAATTTGAAAATATAGACAAAGACAAGTATTATCTGTTCTATGCAAGGCACAAGGATGACTATGTATCAAAATATGCCGCCACTAACGTGCTGGACGATTTTGCGGAAAGCTTTGCACACTTTGTTGCCGGTGCTAGCTTCAATTCCGAAGTTTTGAATAGAAAAATGAATTTCTTTAATAGTAGGCCAGAGTTAGTTGAAATAAAAAATAAAATTCTCGATAATATGAAGGCGAATAACATGGGCGATATTGTCATTGCGACAGAGTAAATTAAAATTACCAAGGCTAGGGTGGCCCCAAGTGAGCATTTCCTCCTATTGTATCACGTCTGATTATTTAGTTGACACACCCAATAAATCTATCGACATAGGTATTTAACCAGTACACCCGGATTTTTTATTTTCTCAAATTGCTTTTTACTTATTTCCATGTATCCATTATATCAGATTTTTTGCCTTGCCACTCGCTTATGTGAACAGGCTCTAGTATATCGTAAATGTTTCTATATGGCGCTCCCTGGATGGTTTGCTTATAGACTAAAGTTTTATAATAGGCTAAAATAGTACATAATCTCCCAAGTTAGGATGAAAAAATACTATGAACAGAGAAAAAGTAGAGACGGCCATTGCAGATTTGATTGCTGCTTTAGGCGAAGATGCACAAAGAGAAGGCCTTAGAGAGACACCGCAGCGGGTCGCGCGGATGTATGAAGAGCTCTTGTATGGTGCGGAAGAAGACCCTCGCAAACATTTAAAGTTTTTTGCCGAAGACAAGATTAGTTCGGAAATTGTCGTCGTTAAAGATATTCCGGTACATTCCATTTGCGAGCACCACTTGCTGCCGTTCGTTGGAGTTGCTCACGTTGCTTGTTTACCTAAAGGTAACAAAATTATCGGCCTCTCGAAGTTTGCAAGGATAGTGGACTGCTTTGCGAAAAGACTGCAAGTTCAGGAGCGCTTGACGGAGCAAATTGCCAAGTTTATCTACGAAAACGCCGATATGGCAGGTGTGATAGTACTCATCGAGGCGGAACA
>JAZQJR010000149.1:0-3903 GCA_045541715.1 Acutalibacteraceae bacterium | reverse complement strand
TAACTATCGCCAATTTTTTTAAGTAAATGACTGGTTTGCAAGATTTAGACGAAAAACATGCTGCGTTTCCAGATAATTCGAAATGATTGATTTAACAATGTTCCTTTACGCAGCCTTTCATGTTAATAAATCTATCGATACGATTATTTGATCAACACTCCCGCTCCTCCTCTCCCCCAAAAAGTCTCCTGACTTCCTGGGGGCCCCTTATATGCTCGAGCTAATGTTGAGATAGTGACATTCGATTACCAAGAAACGCTTTTTTATCAGATCTTAATTATTTTTTCCACTGTTTTATTGTAACGGATAGAGCCACAAGGAAAAAACAGCCGCCTTCAAAAATTGAAAGCGGCTATTATTATGCAAATGATCATGTTTTATTAGGTTTCGTCCACAAGGGCTTACCTGATACAAAAAAGGTCCACTCCCTACGATACAGACCATTAGGCCCTCCGAATTGCCCTGAATTCATGATATAATACGGGTTGTCTGGATCTACAGTTACCTCATCAATGTTTTTCAAATTAATCTCGAGTGTGGGGTCTAATTTTGCATGTTTTGGAATATGTAACTTTCTAATTTTATTCAGAATATTTTTATCACCTATGGCTATCCAGCTGGCTTGTTTTTGAATTTCATTTGGAAGCTTCAGCTCACCGTCAATTATACATTCTTTTGTTACGTCCCGTACGGCAACCATGTTGTCGCTAATCGTGGGCACTGTGGCTACTTCACATAAACCGCTTCCATCACCATCAAAGTGATACATCGCTCCGTGTACCCCATAGTACTTAGATTTATCAATGAACTTCTTGTTGTATTTTTCAGCCTTGTCTTGATTAGAAGGAAAATAATTATGAGTTCTCTGACTTTTCCCATCTGTGGTTACGCGGTTGTAAGCTTTGGCTTTTTTATAATCTGGAGTTATTCTCCAAAAAGGAATGCCGTCAAGATGCTTATTTGTTTCTTTGTACGCATCCCTTGTTGTATCAATCAAAAACCACTCACCATTTATAAATATCGCATTAAATGCATGGTTATTTGAAACGATATACACACAAGGTATCCCAAGAGTTCGCATCATTAGCTCTGTTAGATGAGCATATCCTCGGCAGATCCCCCTCTTGTTTTTAAATACCTGTTCAGCGTGATTTCTAAATGTTCCTGCACATACTTCCGGTCCACTCGCATCAGCATAATTGTACGCTATATTCTCTGCCACCCAGTCGTGTACAGCTTTGGCTCTATCGTAATCAGAAAGTTTCTCTTTAATTTCTTTTAGCTTCTCGTCAAGGTAACACTCTTTTTCTTCGTTATTTCCTTTTAGTTGCTGCAAATCTTTTTCGAGACTCGGAAACGGAAAAGATCTTTTTTCCACGTGGCTCCCCAGTCCTCCATGCTTTCTTTTTTTTGTCTTTTCAACAAACCGCGCGTTATACTCGCGCACTAAGGTTTCTTTTATCGCTAATACAGTTTCTCTCGATATGTTTCGTGGCGCTTTCCTTTCGTCATGGTAATAAAATGGTTTTTCATTACAAAACTCGTCTGCTGCACCAGCAATATCTTTCACGTTAAAAAATGAAAGGGTTGCAGCTAGATACTCTTGAAATTTATCCACCTCTATGGCAAGATAAAGTTTAAGTCCTTCATCATCCGTTGGAAGTATTTTTAGCATATTTAGCGAATCTTTAGCTTCCTTTGGAAGTGTGTTTTGAGTAGTTGGCATAGTCCAAGTGTTTTTAGCGGCTTCTTCAATCTCAGCAGAGGAAAGAGCCCATGTACCATTTGTTTCCATTGTGTTATGCAAGAAAACTGCTGTAGCATTTACTTCTTTCGAGTCGTCGATTATTTTCAAAAAATCATCGTGAGAAATTGCTTCTTCTCCACTGAATTCTACTTTTTCAATATTTTCTTCTGAGCAGCTTCCATCATCTTGAAAATATTGTTCGGGTTCGTCAGGCCTCGACGATTCATCTTTTGGATATTCAATTGGCGATGCTTCTGTAGTAAAATCTGTAGGCAAAGTAGGATTCATTGTGAGCGCTTCTTGGCGGCCCGCAAGCGCTGTATCGCTCGTTCCCAAGGTATTTACAGGAGAAATGAAAGACAAGGCTGCCATAAGCAAGGTCATTAAATTTATTCCTCCGCTTACATTTTCTAAATCTTCTGTGTTAAGTTTTTCTTTCATAGAACTTGCTTGTGATTTTTCAAACTCTAAGAGTTCCGCTTCCGAAAAATTGTATCCAAGCTTTTTGTCCCAAGGCAAAATTATTTCGCTTACAATTTTGCGGATACACTCTTCAGATAAATCCTCACTCCTGTGTAATTTGAGATTTTCTACATTCTTTTTAAATTCAGCAATAGTCTCAAGTTTTGCATAAAACTCCTTAATTTTCTCATTAGACATAATATCACTCCTTTTTTATTTATCTTATCAAAAAAACGTGCGCATGTCAAGTTCTTCGCTCAATAAAGAAGAGGCTGATTTGTGCACTTTGGCTATGTAGTTAATAAAATATCTACGCTTATAAACATGTAAAAAACGAAAGTGCGACCATAAGTGCTAAAAAGATATAAAAGCTTTGTTCGCGACATGCGTGTCGAGGCCCTCGACTGCTTGTCCATATTCTCACCATCAGAAAATTGGTCATACAAAATTTCATCACGGAGCGTTTCGTGTTCATTTATTTTTGTTTGTTTAATGTTGTCCTTTATCCGGACAGAAATATAGTCGCGCTGCTTGCTTTTATGCAATCTAAAGTTTCGATATAAATTTTTTTGCGTGCATATAAATAAAAAATCACACTTAAGCGGATGCGCGATTTGTCCTGCGAGGACACTCGCCGCTTCGCATTGCTCGTTATTTCTTCATGTTCGTCGGGTTTGCTTCATCTTCCACCGGCAGCACAATCCCACGAACCATATTTTTTTATACTGTTTTAAGTTCGCGAGCGAGAACACCAAATTTTTATAAAATGGCTTGGTTCGCGGCATGTCCGGTGCGGCACGCACTCCATCTTCAAGAAACGTGGATATGCCTTAACTTTTGGAGGGTGTGCCCTGGTTGCGCATTTAAATAAAACTAGAGAGACAAAATGCGGATTTCAGGTGATGAAAACTCTTTTTAGCGCGAGCAAATAGATTGAAGGCATTAACAAAAATTTTGAAGACAGCCTTGGCTGTTTCAAGTGATCGAAAAAAGCATTTGGACCTTCGGCGTAAAGGCGGAATGTAGTGTCGCAAGTCAGAGTTTACACCTTCAACGGTGTAGGTCTGGCTTTTATTTTTTAGCGAAGCGTGAGCGCCTTCGTAGCGCACTTCTGCGTATGCCAAATAAGCGACAGAATAGCACTGGCGCGCTTTCACAGAATTATCCACCAAACGCTGAACTCGCTCTCGACTTTTATCTAAAACTATGTCAAAACCTACGATTTCCCGTGTATCTCTACTGACCGGCGTTATCGCGTAAAATCTGTTTTTTCTCTCGACGAAGCTGTACAGCTCGTCCATTTCGATAACGTTAACCCGCGCATTTAGAGTCTCTTTGGGCCAATATTTTTCGCATATTTCCGAATCCAATATTCCGAATCCAATACAGGCACATATTTTTCCCGATTCCCAGAATTCGTCCGACTGCTAGGCCACTATTTCCCTCCAAATATAATTTTATCGCCTGCCTCTTGATCTCTTCGCTATGTCCTCTCTTTTTGCTTTCCTGGGTGTAATATTTTCTGCATATTTTGCATTTGTACTTTTGGGTTCTCGCCTTTGTTTTTCCAGCTTTTATTTGATTCGTTCCGTCGTTACATGCTTTACATTTCATAAATCTAGTATATCATAAGTGCTTCTATAGGGCACTACCCACCTTTTTGTAGAGAGTGCTTTATAGAAGATTTTAGATAT
>JAZQJR010000148.1:0-9330 GCA_045541715.1 Acutalibacteraceae bacterium | reverse complement strand
CAAGAAAAGGATCACATAACGGGTCGAGCTTTTGAGCCGGCTCATTTTCGCTATGTAGGAGAAGAGCACGCCAAGGCCATAGTCGAGATAAGCTTATCTTTAGAGGAGTATTCTTCGGAGTTAATAAAATAATCTTTAGAGTGAGTTTGTGGTGATTCTAGTGGTTGTGTTGGTGGTTCATTAGCTCTCTTGCGAAATTAAGAGAGTTGTTCAAAATTGCAAATACCAGCGATCAAAGAAAAACGTTTCCTTCGGTTGCGATAGCATTCTGAAAGAATCCGAAAGCGCTTAACTAAGGCGATCACATGCTCAACCGCGATACGTTTTTTGGGAGTGCCCTTTACGTGCAGTTGGCCTGTTTTTTCTTTTAAATTTGGAATCAGCATTCTTAGAAAATATCGTAACTACGCTTTTTCGAGCCAATAAATTTTGCGCAATAAGGCTCTAAATCAACTCGCATAGGGCACTCCCTGTTTTCTTGAGATATTTCTGTTCTTTTTCGATCTTGCTTCGATAAGGGGGGATTTTTTGTAGACTTTTTCGGCAAAACGGAGTTTGCGTGCAACTTTGTAATTCCTTGATAGCCGCTATCTGCCGTTAGCTGTGATCCTGGTTTCAAGTGGATTTGGCTGCTTTTGAATAGTTGGAAATCATGAACTTTTCCTTTTTCGAACGCCAAAGAAATAATTTCTTCGCTTTCAGGATTTATCAACAGTTGTTTTTCGAGAGCGCGCAATCGAAAAGATTGGTACATATCACTAGTTTTCGAAAATATGATTGTATTTGTCTTCGAGAAACCTCGTTCACCACCAATTAAACTGCATTTTTCGCTTGTGTTGAATCTAAATGCTGTTTTTTGTGCTATTTGTTGCTTTTTGATGGCGAATGCCACAAGTTTGTTGATTACGAGCTCTAAGATATGACGTTTTTTCTTTCCTGAGTAGTATTTTCTTTGTTTTTTTGGGGGCGCTCAATTGGCGTTTCTGTTGCGTCGACTAAAATCACTTCATAGTCCACATCACTTTTTAGCAGAGCCTTTCGACCTGGCAAAGAAAAAGTTCCGTCCTTAATCAACGTGTCTTCTACCCACCGAATTCCTCGATAAATGTTACTTTCCGCAACACCATAGCTGGCTGCAATGTTGGCATACGTGCGGTATTCTCGCAGATACTCCAGCGTCGCCAACAGCAAGTCTTCTATGCTCAGTTTTTGATGTCTCCCTCTTCGTTGATGTTTTGATGCGTATCCTTTCTTCAAGATTTCTACCATTTTTTTAAACGTACTTCGCTTTACTCCTGTAATTCTCCGAAACTTTGTTCCTGAATAATCCGCTATTTTTTCATATTTCATGTCTTATATTTTACTCTGTATATTTATTTTCGCAAGAGGTCTATTATTTTTAGGTATAACTAAATTTTATACTTAACCTAAACGATTGAGCAAAATTTTTTTATGAGTGTCTGGAACGCGCATATAGCGGCCGCGAGGCGACGAAGCCTTGGTGGGGCTTTGTCGCCTGGACAGTGCATTAAATCCAATAGAAAGATCCCCATCAGGGCACGCCTGTTTTTATAAAATATAAGCACTCAAAACGAAAATATGATATAATAGAAATATTAATAAATAAAAAAGGAGGAGATTTTTGATGAAAAACAATTTAATTTTAAATAACTGTATAAGACATTTAAGCAAAAAGCTAATAAAGAACATTACCGTGATATATTTAGTTTCAACGTTGGTATGTGGCCAAACCTTGTCTTATTCGCAGGAGTTACCTCACCTCTATTGCAATGAAACTCAAGTATATAACTCAAATGAACCTGACGACGATGCTGAAATAATAAAGGTTTTGAGAGAAGAACTCGATGGCTGGGAGGGATACACTAGAAGCTTTCTATCCATGCTGAGTGATAATGAGATCCGACATCTGTATTTTAATGCCTTGTCGCAAAATTAAACTGCAAATAATTCGTATTTGGTCTTGCTAATATCGCACACATAGATGCGATTCTTACGAACGGAAAAAGATAAACCAAGCCGCTGTTTATGAAACTTTTTACCACTTGATTTTATGACATTGGAACGCATGTATCTAGAGTTTTGCAATAGCCAAAATTTTTATTGTTTTTTTGAGAACCACATTGAGATTGGGAAAAGAACTTTTTCATACAACCACGGCATATTGGCCTCAAAAAAGTCGCTTACTTTTGATAGCCTATTAATGCTTTCTCTCGATTTATAAGACTTCTCAATAAGTTTCGTGTAGTTTCTATCGTACTTCTCCTCCAAAAATTCAAAGCTTAATGGCTTCTCGTGAGCATTTAAATAATCAGCACAGCTTGCACATTTCATTGCATCCCGAGCTGTATGTTTAAAACAATTTCGCAAATTTGACGCCGCTATAGCTTTCTCTCTTTCGCATAGGTTTTTGTATTCTCCCGAGTTTAAAATTTCCGGAATTTCACTCAGCCTATCATTGTACCACTTTCTTGTCTCCCCACTGAGCATAGAATGTGGTTCCGGTACGTTTTCAATCGAAAATGACTGGCAGTAATCTGGCTTTCGGACAACTTCAATACCATCTTCAATTGTGTTGATGTTTCCGGCTTGCGTCAACGTCGATAGCGACAAAAGTATAGCTAAAAATTTTAACATAAAATCTCCTCCAAAATGAACAATAAGATAACTTTAAATAAAAGTATATCATAAAACTATTTGTTTTGTCAATAGTTTTTTCTTTTCCCAAGGTCACAAATAAACCTTTCCGCTGGTATCTCTAGTCTTATTTTTACTGGTATGGGCGGTCTTAACTTGGGATCTATCGGAATCTTTCAGTTTGATATAGTTGCCTGGATATTTGGCGGGCAATTCAGCCTATTGAGCCAAATCGTTTATACGCTGGTTGCGCTCTCCGCAATTTGGAGGTGTGCCCTAGTTGAGCATTTAAATAAAACTAGAGAGACAAAAAGCGGATTTCAGGTGAGGAGAATTTTTTTTAGCACGAGCAAATAGATTGAAAAGGCATTAACAAAAATTTTGAAGATAGCCTTAGCTGTTTCAAATGAGCGAAAAAAGCATTTGGATTTTCGGCGCAAAGGAGGACTGTAGTGTCGCAGGTCAGAGTTTACACCTTCGACGGTGTAAGTCTGGCTTTTATTTTTTAGTGACGTATGAGCATCTTCGTAGCGCACTTCTGCGTATGCCGAATAAGCGACAGAGTAGTATTGCCGCGCCTTCACGGAGCGATCGACTAAGCACTGAATTCGCTCTCGACTTTTGTCGAAAGCTATGTCAAAACCTACGATTTCTCGTGTATCCCTACTGACCAGCGTTATCGCGTAAAATCTGTTTTTTTCTCTCGACGAGGCTGTACAGCTCGTCCTTTTCAATGACGTTAACCCGCGCATTTAGAGTCTCTTTGGGCCCAATATTTTTCGCATATTTCCGAATCCAAAACAGGCACATATTTTTCCCTATGCCCAAAATTCGGCCGACTGCTCGGCCACTATTTCCCTCCAAACATAATTTTATCGCCTGCTTCTTAATCTTTTCGCTATACCCTCTCTTTTTGCTGTCCGCGGTGTAATATTTTCCGCATATTTTGCATTTGTACTTTTGGGTTCCCGCCTTTGTTTTTCCGGCTTTTATTTTATTTTATTTGATTTGTTTCGTCATTACATGCTTTACATTTCATAAATCTAGTATATCATAAGTGCTTCTATAGGGCACTCCCCATTTTGGTATATATCTTTACTATTTAGAGAAACTGAAGAGGCCGTTACGCACACCGCCCGATAAAAAGATCCCCTTAACTTCTAAAAAAGCCTAGCTCCTGACATCACGTTCAGGAGCCTTTTTATGCAAAATTTTATTATTTTTAGGTATCACTAAATTTTATACTTAACCTAAACGATTGGGCAAAATTTTTTTAGGAGTGTCTGGAGCGCGCATATAGCGGCCGCGAGACGACGAAGCCTTGGTGGGGCTTTGTGGCCTGGACAGTGCATTAAATCCCATAAAAAGATCCCCATCAGGGCAGGCCTGTTTTTATAAAATATAAGCACTCAAAACGAAAATATGATATAATAGAAACATTAATAAATAAAAAAGGAGGAGATTTTTGATGAAAAATAATTTAATTTTAAATAACGGTATAAGACATTTAAGCAAAAAGCTAATAAAGAACATTACCGCGATATGTTTAGTTTCAACGCTGGGAGGTGGCCAGACCTTGTCTGCTGCGCAGGAAATTCTCCCGTCATATTGCAATGGAACTCGGGTATATAACTCAAATGAATCTGACGACGATGCTGAAATAATAAAGGTTTTGAGAGAAGAGCTCGATGGCTGGAAGGAATACACTAGAAGCTTTCTATCCATGCTGAGTGATAATGAGATCCGACATCTATATTTTAATGCCTTGTCGCAAAATTAAACTGCAAATAATATGGGAGTGTTTTTCTAAATAATTAAACGTGATGCAATAGGAAAAAAGGCTGTATAGATATGTACAAATGCAAAAACGAATATGTAAAAGCTGGCTTTGTAAAAGGCGAACAGTGCTACAAATGTAAAAAATACGGTTGCCAATTTGTTCCTACAAGGCAGAAAGGAAGAAGCAAGCAAGAAAAACTCCTGGCAGTGTGGATGTACGCACATGGATATTCGTTCCGAACCATTGGCAAATGTTTCAAAGTTAACGTTCACTTGGCGTTCATTTGGGTGAAAAGTTTTGCGGAAAAAAACTATTCCAAACCGGATCCAATTGACGATAGCGTAGTGATTGAGCTCGATGAAATGTGGCATTTTTTACGCTCAAAAAAAGACGAATTTGGATTTGGAAAGCTTACTGCCGAACAACAAAACATCTTATTGATTGGGAGTGCATCACACGAGATGCTGAAACCTTTAGAAAAATGTACGAGCGATTGAAAAACTGAAACGTAAAGATCCTTTTTAGGGAATTGCTAACATTGCATATATAGGCTAAATTCCGGTATATGCAAGCGAATACCCCGTAAAATTAAATTTTGGAAATTGCATAAGTAGTCTCTTCTTTTAACTTTTATTGTTTTTGAAAATCGCCGCTATATATTAAATGTTAGCAATGCCTTTTTAGCTATCAATGCAGTGTTTATCGTGATTTTATACCACCGAGATGTCTAATTCAAACAAAATCAGAAACACATTTGATCGAAAGTAACAACTTCCCGAAGCGCCACTGGTTTGCGCGATTTAGACGAAAAATCTGCTGCGTTTCCAGATCCCTCGAAATGATTGATTTGACGATGTTCCTTTATGCGGCCTTTCATGTCAATAAATCTATCGATATAGTTATTTAGCCAACACTCCCGAATTCAGCGCTTAGTTGATCGTTCCGTGAAGGCGCATCAATACTACTCTGACGTTATTCGGCGTATTCAGAAGTGTGCTATGAAGGCGCTCATACTTCGCTAAAAAATAAAAGCCAGACTTACACCGTTGAAGGTGTAAACTCTGACTTGCGGCATTACATTCCTTCTTTACGCCGAAGGTCCAAATGCTTTTTTCGATCACTTGAAACAGCTAAGGCTGTCTTCAAAATTTTTGTTAATGCCTTCAATCTATTTGCTCGCGCTAAAAAGAATTTTCCTCACCTGAAATCCGCATTTTGTCTCTCTAGTTTTATTTAAATGCTCAACTATGGTACTCCTGCCAACTGCACGTAAAGGGCACTCCAAAGTTTTTTCTTGAAATTTTTCGGGAGATATCAGCTAAATAATTAAACCTGTTGTAAGCAAAAGGATATGTGGAAAGTGTTAACTACACTTTCTATATTTATGACTTTACCCTCATTTATAAAGCACGGTTCTGTGTATTTCGAAGGCAAATAAAGACGTTTTTTATGATTTTTTACTCTAAAAAACAAAATGCTATTTTTAGGTTGCTTTTTATTTATCAACCGTTCAAGTAAAATCTTATGGTTTCTCCCTGAAACCCTACAGCTCTATTGCACGAGTTTACTGGAAGAAAGCATACAAAAGGTACGTGTCTGCGCATCGCAAAATAGCAAAGCAAAAAGAAAGTTCTCGCTTAGGGATTTTTTATGTTGTTCTCCTTTTTGACAAACCTGGAAAACGGCATTGAAATTAAAATTGTGAAGTAGTATGAGATAAAACGCGACAGCGCAATGGCCGACTTAATTGTTGTCTCATCGAAAAACGGGCTAAAAAAGATGGAGCTAGCACCCTCAGTCGCACCAGAGGCGCCGGGGATTGGCACCAAACATGATGTCATCGTCACGAAGGACTGCGCGCAAATCAGATCTACCATGCGAGCGCCTTCCAAGTGGAACGCCCGATAGATACAGTACGGCACAAGGAAAATTGCCGTCAGCTGCAATGCCGTTAGCGCGTATGTAGTGAAAAATATCCGCTTGCCTTTGTAGAGCGTTTTATTGCCCTCGTGAAATGACAAAAGTTTTTGCTCGATTTTTTCAATTTTTTCGCCGGCATTTTTTATAAGGTGAAGTTTTTCCAACAAATTAATCAACACGGAGATTATATGAGATGTGAATTTTCTGTTAAATGAAAACAGCAAAATGGCCGCGATTACCAGGGCTTGCATGATGAAACCTGTTAGCGCCAGCGTCCAGACGATCTGGTTCAGGCTGTTAAAGTAGTCAAATCGGATTAAGATTGCCAACATGCTGTAGAGAGTTAAAACGGTCTGATATACTAGAAATTTTTGCACCAGCGCCGAGGTCGCGATACCACTATTCACACCTTGTTTTGACATGGCGTAAACTTGCATCGGCTGTCCGCCCGAAGCACTTGGCGTAACTGCGGAGAAGAATTGCCCTATCATCGCCGAGCGAACAGCCCTTTTCAGTGTGTAGCTCGAGTCCATATTAGAAGTAAATTTGTACACCAAATAAATGTCAATCGCGATATTAGTCAGGTGGCAAAAAAGCGCCGCTGAAAGCCATCCTTTGTTAAAGCCCTTCAGCTTTGCAATCAGCTCAACAAGGCCATTGTCTGAAAAGCACAAATAGGCGAACAACGAAGCTAAAAGAACTACCAATATTATGTTAAAAATGACTTTGATATTGGCCTTTTTTCTCATGAGTTCCCCCCCAAAACGTGCTCTTACCATGTTGTTTTATTTTAGCAAAGTGTTTAAAATAGAGTCAAGAAAGGGCAACAGCTAACGGCGCCGCGAGGCGCCGAAGGCCATACGGGCCTTCGGCTATTCAAGACCTCAACTTCGTTGGGCTCTTGGACACAAAGAAAATAAATATTATTTTCTTTGGCCTCGCGGCCCGTGCAGGCCTGTTAAACAAAAGCGGAAACTTCAAAAAATGAGCATTCCTCGTACTCAGTAAAAATCACTCGCTCAGCCTTACCAAAATCATATTCGCACAGACATAAACATTCCCGCCACCCATTGTCAGCACTAAATCTCCAGGCTTCGCAATTTCTTCAATGCAATCTGTAATTTCCTCAAATGTACGTAAACAAATGCAATCCTTTATTTTTGCAGCTAAATCTTCGGAGTGAACATTTTGAGAATTGACCTCGCGGACAGCTAAAATCTCCGACAAAACAGTTGTATCAGCAATTGACAAAGCCTCCGCGAATTCATCGAGGAAGTCCGCCGTACGCGAATATGTGTGCGGCTGAAAAACTGCGATTACTCGGTTAAAACCCATCTTTGCGGCGGCCGTCAAAACCGAGGTGATCTCCGTGGGGTGATGAGCAAAGTCGTCGGCCACGGTTATGCCGTTCACTTCGCCGAGCACCTCAAAGCGGCGATGAACTCCAGTAAAGGCGCCCAATGCTGTCGAAATGTCGTCGCTAGCAACACCCACATGATACGCCACGGCAGCCGCCGCCACAGCATTGTAGACATTATACTTACCGGGGACGGACAGCTTAATGTCGGCGATTTTCTCGCCGCTCTTCATCAAGGTGAAACTTGCAAAAGGCGTATTCTCATCAGAGACATTTTCCGCATAGTAGGTGTTGCTCTTGCTCAGGCCAAAAGTAATAACCGGCACAGAAAGGCCCTTTGCGGCACGAAGCGAATTTTCGTCGTCGCCGTTGACGAACACACAGTCCGTCGCTCTTTGAGCAAACTTATGAAACGAGCTTATCACGTTGTCGAGCGTCTTGAAGTAGTCCAGGTGGTCGGCCTCGACGTTAGTTATTACAGCGATGGACGGCGTAATCTCCAAGAAGGAATCAACATACTCGCAAGCCTCGCAGACAATCGTCTCTGAGTTGCCAACACGGCTGTTCCCATTGAAAAACGGAAGCTTTCCGCCAATTATAGCTGTTGGATCCTTTTGCGCCAAGGTCAAAATTTGCGCAAGCATAGCTGTGGTTGTTGTCTTTCCGTGTGTGCCAGAAACTGCAACCGGATTTTCATACTTGGCGCACAAAAGGCCCAACATCACTGAGCGCTCGATGCAAGGAATTCCCGCTTGAGTTGCTGCTGCTCGCTCCACATTATCCTCTTTTATGGCCGCTGAATACACAACTAAGTCGGAGGTTTCCATGTTTCTCGCGTCGTGGTCAAGGTAAATCTTGATGTCGCTATCCATGATCCGTTTGAGCGTATCGGAAATGTAATTGTCTGAGCCGCTAACCTTATATCCTTTACTTTGCAAAATCTCGGCCATCGGACACATCCCCGAGCCACCAATTCCGATAAAATGCACACTCTTCACGCTATCTAAAATGTTTTCCACACTGTTCACAAGATGCACCTCTTTTTAAGCTTTACTCGTTTATTATATGTTTTTTCGCGTTGTAAATAAATAGCTTCAATCCATTGGCATTGCTAAAACTTAATATACAGTGTAAAATGAAAGCATGGATAAAGAACTTAAATGCCCGAAATGCGGGAGCGAAAAACGAGTAAAAAGCGGATTCAACAATAAAAAACAGCGATATTTGTGCAAAGAGTGTAGATGCCACTACACGGTAAGCCAGCGCGGATACCCGGAGCATATCAGACGAAAAGCAATACAGTTGTATTTGGAAGGAAATGGCTTTAGGAGGATCGAAAGAATTCTTAAGGTTAGCCATGTTTCTGTCATAAACTGGGTAAAAAAAAGCCGGGGCAAAATTAGAGAACGTCCCTAAAAAAGACGAAAAAGTCGAGGTTTTGGAGCTCGATGAATTGTATATAAATAAAAAAATATCTGGCTCTGGACCGAAGTAGACCACGCCACAAAGCGGCTTGTCGGCTTTCAAATAGGAACTCGAGAAACAAAATACCTCGAAAACTTTTGAATAAAATTAGTTATATCGATGCAAAACTTTATGCATCAGACCATTGGCGTGT
>JAZQJR010000147.1:0-6390 GCA_045541715.1 Acutalibacteraceae bacterium | reverse complement strand
GGGCGTACGATTGAATTGACAGTTTTTAGGTGTGGTCCTCATTGAGAATTTTCTCGTCTAGCTGCCGCCGCGGCCGCGAGGCCAACGAAAATAAAAATTATTTTCGTTGTGCTCCAGAATTCAACTTTGTTGAATTCTGGAGTGGCATAAGGCCCTGTGGGCCTTCGGCGCCTCGCGGCGCCCTGCTGTTTGATTAAGGCACTCCCAAATTTGCCCCTGGCTTTTTGCTCTTTTTTGTGCTACAATGTTGGCAATGGCAATGAAAAAGAGAGTAGTCCTCGGCGTTCCGCACACAGAGAGATGGGTCGCGGCTGGAAGCCCATTTGTGGCGCGAGGATGAAGTTCACTTTGGAGCTGCGCGCTTGACATGTAGGGCGCGCCGGTTCGGACCGTTATATTCGACATGAGAGTTTGCCAAGTTTTGTTTAATTTTGGCGAAAATTAGGGTGGTACCGCGGAGGCTCGCTTTCGTCCCTTAAGGGGTTCGATGCGAGCTTTTTTAGTTTTTTTACGTTTACTTAAAAAATTTATTATGGGGTGATTTCTTGAAAACACAGCTTGAACGCATAAAAAACGTCGCCGAGCAGGAAATCTTGGCGGCAAAAACGCAAAAGGAAATTGAGGACATTCGAGTTAAATATCTCGGCAAGAAAGGCGAACTTACTGCGATTTTAAAGCAAATGGGCGGTCTTTCTAGCGAGGAGCGGCCAATCATTGGGCAGTTGGCTAATGAAGTGCGCGATTTTATCGGGCAAAGCATCGACTCGACCATGAAGCAAATAAAAAAACTCGAGCTAGATAGGCGCCTGGAGGAGGAGAAACTCGACGTAACTTTGCCTGGTGCTCGGCGCACTCTCGGGCACAAGCACCCGTTGAGCATCGTGCTTGACGACGTGAAGGACATTTTCATCGGGATGGGCTTCGACATCGTCGAGGGGCCGGAAATCGAGACTGATTACTACAACTTCGAGGCGCTGAACATGCCGCCGCACCATCCCGCGCGCGACACGCAGGACACGTTCTACATCGACGAGCGCACGCTGCTGCGGACGCAAACCTCCTGCGTGCAAATTCGCTTGATGGAGCAGACGCAGCCACCGATTCGGATGATTTCGCCCGGCCGAGTTTACCGCTCCGACGCCGTTGATGCGACACATTCGCCGCTTTTTCATCAAATTGAAGGCCTCGTTGTCGACAAGGGCATAACCTTCTCTGATCTGAAGGGCACCCTCGAAACATTCATCCAGGCGCTTTATGGCAGGGATTCCGTCGTTCGCTTCCGGCCGCATCACTTCCCCTACACGGAGCCGTCCGCGGAGGTCGATGTGCAGTGTTTCAGCTGCCACGGCGAAGGCTGCCGCTTGTGCAAGAACGAGGGCTGGATCGAAATTCTCGGTTGCGGAATGGTCCATCCGACGGTGCTGAAAAACTGCGGTATCGACCCTGAAGTTTATAGCGGATTTGCCTTCGGTGTTGGCCTAGAACGACTTGCAATGCGCAGATATAACATTGATGATATGAGACTTTTCTACGAAAATGATGTGCGCTTTTTGAGCCAATTTTAGTTTATTTTAAGCTTATATAGAGTTTTGCGAGGTGTTTTTATGAATCTTTCCATGAAATGGCTGAGAGAATTTGTTGATATAGATGTTTCACCGAAGGAGTTCGCAGACAAAATGACGATGAGCGGCTCCAAAGTTGAGAAATATGAGGTCGAAGGCGAAAAGCTAAATCGAGTGGTCGCCGGCAAGGTCTTGTCCATCGAAGCGCATCCGGACGCCGATAAGCTGGTCGTCTGCCAGGTCGATGTCGGCGAGAGCGATCCTATTCAAATCGTCACGGGCGCGAAGAACTTGACTGTGAATGACATCGTCCCGGTTGCGCTCGACGGCTCGACCTTGACAGACGGCACGAAAATTAAGAAGGGCAAGCTGCGCGGCGTCGTGAGCTGCGGTATGATGTGTTCCCTCGCCGAGCTTGGCCTCAGCGTGAGCGACTTTCCTTATGCTGTCGAGGATGGAATTTTCGTCTTGCAAGAGGATAACATCACGCTCGGACAAGATATTCGCGAGGTCATAGGCCTTAATGACACAAAATTTGAGTTCGAAATTACTCCGAATCGCCCGGATTGCCTCTCGGTGATTGGCTTGGCGCGTGAGGTTGCGGCGACCTTCGACAAGGAGCTAAAGCTGCATACCCCGGCCGTAAAGGCTAGCGCTAGCTGTGATGCCGACGACTTGAAGGTGCGCGTGCACGAGGCAGAGCTTTGTCCTTTTTACAGCGCAAGGATTGTAAAAAACGTGAAAATTGGTCCTTCGCCGAGGTTCATTCGCGAGCGACTTCGTGCGATGGGCGTGCGCTCGATTAACAACATCGTGGACATCACGAACTATGTCATGCTTGAGTATGGGCAGCCCTTGCACGCCTTCGATTTGCTGCACATCGCTGGCGGAGAAATCAACGTGCGAAGAGCGACTCAAAATGAGAAAATTACGACGCTTGACGGAGTTGAGCACACGCTGAATAAGGGAAATCTTGTCATCGCTGACTCACAAAAGCCGATAGCTCTCGCGGGCGTGATGGGCGGCGAGCTCAGCGGGGTTGCGGCCGACACCACGACCATCATGCTGGAGTCGGCGCTGTTTGACGCGATCGCGGTGAGGAAGGCCGCCAAGGAGCAAAACATCCGCACGGATTCCAGCGCTCGCTTCGAGAAGGGCCTCGACAAAAACAGCTGTCTGCCCGCATTGAATCGCGCTTGCGAGTTGATTGAGCAGCTGGGCATCGGCGAGGTCGTCTCTGAGGTGATTGTCGCGGATAACTCACTCGAAGTCGTGACGAAAATTCCTTTTGAGCCCGATTTTATCAACAAATTTTTGAATATAAACCTCTCGCGTGAGCAGATGATTCGCATTCTCGAGAAGATTGACTGCAAGGTTGTCGGCGACGAGGTTGTTGTGCCGAGTTTTCGCCCTGACTTGAGGCTGAAAAATGACATCGCCGAGGAAATTGCGCGTTTTTACGGCTACAACAACATCTCATCTACGCCGCTTCGTGGCAGCCACTACGGCAAATTAACGAAGGCCCAGAAATTCGAGAAAAAAATCGTCGACACGATGATTGCATTAGGCTTGAGTGAGATTACGACGTACTCTTTCATCAGCCCGAAGCAGTACGATAAAATTTTGCTGCCGGAAGGCCATCTGCTCAGAGATTCGGTTAAAATCGCGAACCCGCTCGGCGAGGACACTAGCCTTATGCGTACAACCTCCGTTGTTTCGATGCTGGAAATCTTGGCGTCGAATTATAGTCACAAGAATGAAACCGCGCAGCTTTTTGAGGTCGCCAGGGAGTATGTCCCTCGCAAGGATGCCGATTTGCCACTCGAGAAAACCAAGCTAATTGCCGGTCTCTACGGCGAAAACATCGACTTTTTGCACGTAAAGGGCATCTTGGAAGAACTGCTCAACAGCCTATTTGTAAAAGATTGCGAGTTCACCGCAACATCGGACGTAGTTTATTTTCATCCAGGCCGTTGCGCAAGCATTTCTTGCGGAGAGACTGCACTGGGGCACATCGCGGAGGTTCATCCCACAGTGCTGGAGAATTACGGCATAGGAAAGCGTGCCTATGTCTTCGAGTTCGATGTTGCTGCGCTTTTTGAGGCTGCAAACTTTGATGTAACTTATAAGCCAGTTGCGAAATTCCCCGCCGTAAATCGCGATTTGGCCTTGCTTTGCGATAAAAATATGCCTGTCGGCGAGCTTCAAAAAATCATAAAAAACTACGCAGGCAAGCTTCTCGAGAACGTGCAAATTTTCGACATCTATGAAGGCGAGCAGGTTCCTTCGGCTAAAAAGAGTGTCGCTCTGAGCATTTCTTTGCGCTCAAATGAGGCCACACTAACCGACGATCAGGTTAACTCGACGATAAAGAAGATTATGAAGGCGCTGGAGAAATGTGGGGTAATTCTAAGGGGGTAGCTTGCGCAAAAAAAGACGTCCTTTGAACTTGGAAGGGAAGAGTTTCATTCTAGATAAGGTTGACCGCATTACTGAGTCTTCATACGAATTAGTATCGAACTTTAACAATACCGCTTTAATTATGTAGCTTTTCCCTTTCACTTCGATAGGCCCATTGAAACAATTATTTAGTCTACGTTTCCTTCGAAAAGGTAAATAAATAGGAAGAACAATACAAGGAGAAAAAATGAAAAAAAGAAGTAGTATAAAGGTGACGTCCACCATACTAATTTGCGTTTTGTTGACTGCCGTCGCTATGGTTTGTGGAGTAAATTTTTATGTGAAAAATAGAAGCGCGGCTTATCTAATAACACCTGATAAGGCGGAAAGTATTTCTGATGTAGACTGTATACTTGTGCTGGGGTGCAAAGTAAAAGAAGACGGTACCCCAAGCGATATGCTAAGGGACCGCCTAACCAGAGCAATTGAGCTATATAAAGTGGGTGTGTCACCAAAGTTACTTATGAGCGGTGACCACGGCCGTAAGGAGTATGACGAGCTTGCCATAATGAAACAATATGCCATAGATGCTGGCGTGCCCTCCTCGGATGTTTTTATGGACCATGCGGGCTTTTCCACCTATGAGAGTATGTATAGGGCAAAGGAAATCTTCAAAGCCAGCAAAGTCATTATCGTGACGCAAGAGTATCATCTGTACCGAGCCTTGTATGTAGCAAGAGAGTTCGGGATAGATGCTTTTGGAGTTGGGGCAGATTATCAGAGGTACTGGGGACAAGCAAAAAGAGACTTTCGTGAAGTATTTGCGCGTTGTAAGGATTTCGCGACGACCATATTTAGACCAATGCCAACATATCTAGGAGAAGCCATTCCAGTCTCTGGCAACGGCGATGCAACGAATGATTAGGTCGGACCATACGCTGTAATCATACACTTAAAAAATTTGAGTGCTCTAAGTGAGAATTTTCCATTGGGTTAATTGCTTTAGCCGGGCCGCGAGGTCAAAGAAAATATTAAGTTGCACGCGAATTCAGTTTTGCCGAAAAAGTCTACCAAAAATCGACCCTTATCGAAGCAAGATCGAAAACAGAACAGAAATATCTCAAGAAAACGTATTGCTGTTGTACACGAGATCGCCTTGCTTAAGCGGTTCTGGATTATTTTAGAATTTTATCGCATCCTAAGGAAACGTTTTTCTCTACGGTTTTCTTCGATCGCTGGTATTTGCAATTTTGATCAACTCTCTTAATTTCGCAAAAGGGCTATTAAAAGAAATAAAATTCACTTGAAACCAGAAGCACAACTAACAAAAGATATCAGCTGTGCAGGTTTTTGGCAAGGTTAATTCTGGAAATTATCAATTTTTGTCGCTTGGCTTCGAGACTAACGCTGCGATATATCCGAAAAACACTGCCGCCGCGATTCCAGCTGAACCTGCAGTTAGGCCGCCTGTCAGGGCGCCGATAAGTCCCTTTTCTTTAACCGCCTCGAGGGTTCCTTTCGCCATGGTGTAGCCAAACCCCGTCAAAGGAACCGTTGCTCCGGCGCCCGCGAACTCAACTAGCGGCTCATAAAGGCCAAGTCCTGTTAGCGCTACGCCCAGCGTAACGAACAAGACCAGAATCCTCGCGGGAGTCAGCTTTGTTTTATCGATGAGCACTTGTGCCACCACGCAAATCAGCCCTCCCACGACAAACGCTTTCACATATTCCACGAAATCACTCCTTTGCCTTTATTGTCTCTGCAATTTTGCCGTTTATGTGGGATCTTACAAGAAAGCTTTATGAACAAATAAAAGACGTGCCTCTGCACGCCCTTCTTATCTTTGAGTTAAATAATACTTTATAGCTTCGCCGATAAACCTGGCTGAGCCCTTACCGAACTTGCCATCAAAGTGGTCAATCAACTTTGCACAGTTGGCCTCGGCTTTTCTTACCGCCTCGTCGATGTCCTTTTCGACTAAAGTGCTGCTAATTTCGGTTTTCATCGCATCAACGTCACACAGCAGCGTGGTACTCAAATCCTTTATCATCCCAGTTGTAGTCGTCTCATAGAAGCTTTCATGTAGTTTTCGCAAGTCATCTACCAGCTTTTGAACGGTTTCATCCGAGGCGGCTTTATTTTGGTTTTGGCTTATTTTCAAATATATCCCGTCGCAGTTTTTCTTGAATTCGGCGAGTTTTTCCTTGTCGGCCTCTTTTTTCAAGGCCTTTACGTAGCCGTCAACACTGCCGTAATAGTTGTAAATCAACTCTGGCTGAGTTTGAAGTGCCTTCAACGACTTTTCAATCATATCCTCTTTGCTACTAAATTTTTCTTTTATAAAATCCCAAAACTTAGCATCCGTGACGGTTTCAATACTTTCTCTAAAGGCGGTTTCGATCGATTTCATTTCGAATTCTGTGAAGCT
>JAZQJR010000146.1:0-3209 GCA_045541715.1 Acutalibacteraceae bacterium | reverse complement strand
TCCTAAGACCGCTTGGCCTCCGACTTGCCCGAAGGGCCTGCGGCGCCTCGCGGCCTCCCAAGGTCTGATCAAGGCACACCTTAGTTCTACTTTCGAAAATATTATATCACACTACCGCGGCCTTTCACACAATAAAGCGCCGGCAATTTATTAAAAATCACTCGCTTTGTTCTGACTTTTTCTGCGAGAAAACCAGCGTCACGACCGTGCCGGGACTGACCTCTTTGCCCTCGGGCACACTCTGACTCACGCAAACCGAACCCGCACTCGAGAGCGACGCGCCTTTGATGGTTATGTTCACCCTCGCGGCGGAGGCTTCTCTGTTGGCGGCGGCCAGCGAAAGGCCCTCAAACTTAGGCACAACGGCCTTTTTCGCGGTGCTGTCCTTGTCGGTGTAAAGCACGATCGTACCGCCCTTTGGCATCTTCGTCGAGACATCCGGAATCTGCGAAATGACCGTATCGCCGGAGCCATAGACAATCGGGTTGAGCTGCAAACTTATGGCTTTATTCTTAGCCTGCTCCACCGAGGAGCCCACCAAAAACGGCACCTGCATATCGAGTTTCGCGAGCTCCTCCTCGGTATACTTGCGCTCCACGCCCAGATACGGCAACGCATCCTCCATGACTTGCCGGAACGTAGGGCCAGCAACAGCGGCGCCGTAGTGGCTTGGACCCTTTGGAGTATCGTAATAAATGAGCAAAATATACTGAGGGTTATCGGCGGGCGCGAAGCCACAGAAGGAAGAAATATAGTCCATGCCACCGGCGCCGCTGCTGCCGATTTTCTCAGTCGTACCGGTCTTGCCGCCAACCCTATAGCCCGCCACATAGCCATTCTTGGCGCCGCCGTCGATGGCATTTTGCATGAGCATCTGACAAATCCGCTTCGAGGTCTGCTCCGAGATGACTTGTCTTTTCTCGACTCGGTCAAAGCTCTTCACGATGTTGCCGTCGCTGTCGATGATCTGCTTAACCACGTGCGGCTGAACAAGATGTCCACCGTTGGCGATAGCCGCAGCTGCCGTCACCATTTGCACGGGCGTTATCGTGAAGTTCTGTCCGAATGACGCAACCGCCAAATCCATCGGGCCCATGCTGCCGTCCTTGCTGAAGAAAATTCCGTTCGCCTCACCCGGAAGGTCGATGCCAGTTTTCTGCGTCAAGCCAAACGCCTGGTAGTACTTATAGTAGCGTTCGGGGCCGATTTTCTGTCCGATTTGGATAAAGGCCGGGTTACACGAGTTGCAAAAGGCCCGCTCAAAGAGTTGACTTCCGTGTCCGCCGTGTTTATGACATCTTATTGGCCGAGCCCCTTGGAAGGGCACAAAGCTTCCCGTGCAATTAAAGTTGGTTTTCTCGTCGATTAAATCTTCCTCAAAGGCCATCGCCGTAGTTATTTGCTTGAAGACCGAGCCCGGCATATATGTATCGCTCACGAGCTTGTTGCGCCACTGTGCCTCAAGGGCCTCGGCCTTAGCCTTGGAACGTTCTTCCTCGGGGATGGCCTCAATTTGCTCTTTCACGGCGGCATCAGCTATCTCAAAGGGCTTATTGAGGTCATATCCGCCCTTAACGGCCATGCCGACAATCTCGCCGGTGTTGACGTTCATCATGATGGCGCCGGCACGATTCATAACCTTGTGGTTCGCGATGCCCTCCTCGAGGCCCTTCTCGAGGAAATGCTGAATTACCTCATCTATGCCGAGTACCAAGCTGTAGCCATTTTTCGCCGGAATCATCTTCTCGTAGTCGAAAGGCATGTCTGTACCCTTGGCGTTTCTGGCTGTAACAAGTCTCCCAGCTTGGCCAGTCAAGTACTCATTGTAGTAGCTCTCGAGTCCGGATAAGCCTTGACTGTCGGTGCCGGTAAAGCCGATAACGCACGAGGCGAAGTCGCCATAAGGATAATACCGTTTGTAGTCCTCGACCAGACGAATACCGGTAGTTATTTTATTTTCCTTCTGGAAGGCGATGATTTTATCCTTTATGTCACCTTCGACCTTGCGCTTGACGACCACATAATAAGATTTCTTCTTAGCCTTCTCCAAGATCTCATTTTTATCCATCTCGAGAATCTTCGACAAGCCATCCGCGACTTTCTCTCGGGCATCGTCGTCCTTGAGGTAGGCTGACTCCAAGACGACCGTCCAAACAGTCGCGCTTTGCGCCAAGGGTTTCATATTACAGTCGTAGATGGTACCTCTTTGCGCGTTGATTTTTGTATCTTTAAGTTGTTGTTCGGTGGCCATTTGCTGCAAGGCCTCACCTTGAACCAACTGTAATTGCACTAATCGAAAAACGATAACGCCGAAACCGACAACAAGTAGCGCGGTCAACACGAAAACCGACCTTCGCCACATTCTGATAGTGGTTCCTTTCGCCATAACTTCTGTTCCTCCATAAACATCATGAGAGTCAAGACCGCCCCCATCTCAACTCTCTATCAATAATATCTATTTAGTTAAAAATTATCTTATTCCCACGAGTGCTAAAAATTTATCTACTAGGTTGCGTTTCCCTTGAGTTACTTCGGCCTTGTCGCCCCTTGAGAGCCTAAAATATTCGACCTGACACGGGTTTGTCTTCTCCATATGTAAGTTGGTTTTCGCGTACTCCTCGACCATGCCCGGGGATAACTTTTCCTTTATTTTCATCTGCAACTGCGTGCTTTCGCTAGTACATTCCTCGAGCTGCTTAGTGACTTTATTTATCTGGTCGGTCGTCTCCGTGAGTTGAACCTGGCTAAAGATGATTGCCCCAATGACGGCAACACTAAACGAAAAAGCAACTACAGGCAGTAATAACGCCACAGGATTCAACTTCCTGTTCTGACGCGCACCAACCCGATTTCTTGGCAACTTGACAATATTATCTTGTTTCTGAGGATCGATAGCTATTTTTCTCTCTTCGAATAAAGATATATCGTATGCCACATTTCTCTCACTCAAAGCCATTTTATCAACTCCTTTTTTAACGACCTATTTTGGAACGTGCCTTGTTTGAGGTTTTTACTGCAATCTACAGCTCCGCGCCGGCCGCGAGGCCAAAGAAAATAAATATTTTATTTTCTTTGTGACCCAGAGCCCAACGCAGTTGCGCTCTGGGTTGGCCGAAGGCCCCTGCGGGGCCTTCGGGGCCTCGCGGCGCCCCCGGTGGTTGCAATTTACTCAAGGGACCCCCTAAATTTTTTTACAAATTCTAAATTTT
>JAZQJR010000145.1:0-4648 GCA_045541715.1 Acutalibacteraceae bacterium | reverse complement strand
GCTATCGGCGGCGTTTTCTCGGCGCAGCTCGAAGGGCAGCTAATCGATTGCACGACTAGCGTTATCGATAAGGACCTAGAGGTTCGCATAGGCGTGGACGTGGGCGGCGGCGTGTTCGAATACGCCACGGTTGCTTACGTTACGGTGATTTGGTCGCGTAAAGCTGGTGAGATAACGTCCATTCAGGCTGTCGGGCGAATCGCGGCGAAAATGACGGGCATAACACTCGGGTTGTCCACTGGTTATGTCAATGCGTCCACGCTCGCACAGCGGATAGCTACCAGAACAGGCGTTAACGTCACGCTAGGCTCGTTTAACACCACGGCACAGCAAGTGCACGTTGAAGCAGGGTGGACGTGCCGCAGGGCGCTACAGGCGCTTGCGTTGTCGCTTGGCGGGTTTGCCGCTGAAATCGGCGGCGGCGTGATGGTTGCGCCCATGCCTAGCGCGTATACCTATACATTGAGCGGCGATATAACGCGCACGGTACCACAACTAGCCGATGACGTGTTCGTGATTGACGGGCTTACCGTGTCCACTGGTAGCGACTCTGACGAACAATCGACCGCCACGCAATATGTGTATGGTACGGGCAAGCTGGTTATCACCGACGAATTCGCCACGCAAGCAACCGCTAACGCGCTATGGCAGAACATCAACGGCGTTACATACATGGCTGGTAGCGTTGAAACATCGGTATTAGACCCGCGCTTAACACCGTTCGACATGGTGCGCGTTACTGACGAATACGGCGATACGTATAACCTACCGTCCACTAACATAACGGCAACTTACGACGGCGGCTACTACGGCACGCTGTCAGCTAACGCGCCGTCTGATTCGGCAGATGCGGCGGTTGAAAGCGGCCCCATGATGGCGGCTGTCGGCGAAGCGCGGAACGCGGCGCAGGTTGCGCAGGCGGCTATAGCTGAAACTAACCAACTGCTCGACGGCGTTAAAGAGCTAGCCGAAGAAGCTGATAAGACCGTCGCTGAAATCCTCGAAGATGCAGAGCAGGCGGGTACGGCATCGCAAGAAGCGCGTAATTACGCTACCCGTGCGCTGACGGCATCGCGAACGGCTGAGTATGGGTTGTCAGAAATTGAAAAGGTTGTCGGTACAATCACATGGATTGCAGAGCACGGCACCTATGAGCTAACCGCCGATGCAACGGTGGACGAAAGCAAGATTTACTATCGCCGAAAGTTTAAATACGTGCCAACCGCCGATGACCACGTGGACAGCTCGAAAACGTATTACACACGCGAGGGCGATGGTACGGAAGAATACCCGTATGAGTATTGGGTTGTTCATAATCCGGTCGATGCAGACATAGCAACGTATTTTGAGCAGACGTACACATATGAAATAGTTATCGACCCGCAGGATTCGGAAATCGCGAGCTATTACGAGCTGGCAATGGATGAGTCAGTTCAAAATTACTTGTCCACTCACTTAGCGCTGACCGACGAGGGCTTGTCGGTGTTCGCTGGCGGTTCGTTCTACAAGATGCTCATAGCGACTGACGCTATCCACGTCGTAGACTCCACGGGCGTTGTTATCGCGTCGTATGGGCGTTCGTCCACTGTCGGCCCGTTGTCTGACTTTCATCTGTCCACTACTGGCAGCAGCATGGAATTCTGGCAGGGCGACAAGCTGGTTAGCTACATCAACAACAACCAGATGAAAATTCCCAGCGTCGTAGTCGATGAGCGCATGGAAGTGGGCGATTGGGCGTGGATTCACCGCGATAACGGGCATTTGTCGTTGGTTTGGATAGGAGTTGATTAAATGGCTTCGCACGAATACGGCTCCGTTACTGTTGGTGAGTACAAATATACCGTTTGCATGTATGACGAAGGTGCTTACTGGGTTGCGCCTGGGCAAAAGTTTGCGCGAGCAAAAGTGCTTGACAACACAAAAGCAAGTTACGCTAAAGCGGCTGAAAACGTTACGTTCAACGGCAAAACAATACCAGTATTATCTTTTGGAAATACATATGCAGGTTGTACTAATCTTGTGGTTGCGCCCGAAATCCCAAGCAGCGCAACGAACATGTCCTCTTGTTTTGCGGCGTGTACATCACTTACAACCGCGCCAACTATCCCCGCATCAGTAGCATGCATGAATAATTGTTTTAGCGGATGTACGGCGTTAGTTAATCCACCCGACATGAGCGCTGCGGTAAATGTTGTCTCAATGTCAGCATCTTTTTACCAATGCACGGCTCTTGTTAACCCGCCAACAATGCCCGAAACGATAGCTAGCAGTAGCGATGCCAATGTGTATGGGATGTCGCAAGCGTTCAGGTCGTGTACATCATTAAAGACAGCGCCAACGATACCCAGCGGCATTGCTAACATGACATATTGTTTCGCTGATTGCTCTTCGCTTGAATCAGTGCCAAAAATTCCCAGTACGGTTAAGGGGATGATCAACGCTTTTAGCGGCTGCGTTAGTTTATCAGGCTCTATCGTTGTCGCAAATACACCTACCAGTTGGGGCAACATGTTTACAGGCACGACTAACGTGCTGTATATAATCCCCGCTGGCGATGCCGACATATCAACATGGCATACCATCGCAAACGCCTATTCAAACGTCATTTTCCTAGCAGAAGCGAACGCTAAACCTACATTATCGTTCTCGGTAACACGAGTCAGCGCGAGTGAACAGACAACCGAGGATATCGAAGGGACATGGGCGTATATCGTCGCGGTTGCCACGGCATATTACGATCACTTGCCAGACGGCTACACAAACGCTGTCGGCGCGATTACGCTAACCGCTAACGGTTCGTCCACTTCTCCGACATGGGTTAGTGATTCGATTGTCGAAGGTGAATACAAAGTCACCGAGACGCGGCACACGTGGTTGCAGATTTCGACAATCCGCCATGTTTTCGCGATGCGCGTTGTTGATAGCTACGATGCGTCATCTCCGACTATCACCGTTAAGCTGCCCAGCACGAACACGCTTTTAGACTTCTTGCCGGGCGGCAACGGTATGGCTATCGGCAAGGTTGCTACTCGTGATGCGTTTGATTGCGTGATACCCGCGTTTTTCGGTAAAGACATGACGATCGAAAGCGGCAACATTAACCGCGATTCATCCGAAGCACCATCAGCCGATGCTTGGAGTAACGGTTTCTTTATAAACGATGCAGACGGCGAACGTTTGGCGCGTTTTCAAGCCGTGCGGCGCAGCACGACCTATAACGGCAGGATTGACGCTGGAATATGCGTCTACGCAGAGCCGCTGGGCGGCGGCGCGCAGGTCTACAACTCGCTGATTGTCGGAGTGGCCCCAGACGGCACCAGGAGCTACGGCGTAGCTGATAAGGGCGCGTTCCGCGAAGCAATAGAGATGAACGTGACGGGCGCGAACCTCCCGCTTGGGACAGAGTTCGCAGCCTACAACACGGCCCGAACCCCGCGATACCGCAAGCAGGGCAACGTCGTGTGCCTGTGGGGCGCGGTGAAGCCGACCTCGAACATAACGGGCGACCTGACCACGAAGCACACCATAGGCACGCTGCCTAGCGGCTACAGGCCGCAAGCGGAGGTGACGGCGCTGTGCCAGGGTTCGGGCGGCTCCGTTTGGACGCTCGAAATCACCACGGGCGGCGTGGTTACAGCGGCATGCTACAGGAACGATACAACGGCTGTTGATATAACTACAAGAATGTGGATGCCGTTTTCGGCAACATTCTTTGTCTAGCGCTCAAAACTCATTGCATTAATTAAGGAGGGCAGAAAATGGCAGTTAACGAACAAGCCGTAACGCTTGACGTGACGAAGCCTGATGTATGGCAACTACCAGAGTTGGTGTTGCGTCAGGGCGACATGCACGGCAAGACGCTTATAGCAACTATCACCGACAATGACGAGCCGTTTAATCTAGCTGGGTATGACGTGTATTTCGATATGCAGTTGCCCGACAAAGCGACTTATTACCGGCAACGCGGCGAAGTGGACGGAAATATCGTTACAGTCACGATTGACGAAACGAGAGCAGGCGCGGTTGTCGGCGAAACGAAGGTGGCGTATATCGCCATCGAGCAAGACGGCGAGCTGATCGCGTCCACTGGCAATCTGCTCGTGACGATTCTTAAAAACGCGAAGAACGGCGCGGTGCCTGCTGAATCATGGACAAGCGATATTGACGAAGCGCTAGAAGCTATCGAAACGGCTACCGAAGCCGCACAAGGCGCGGCGGCTGCTGCTGATGAAGCGCGGCAATCCGCAGAGCAAGCAGCGGTGGACATTGCCGCAGAAACGGCTAGACAGCAGGCCGCGTATCAGCAAGCGGAATCGGCGCGTGATAGCGCGTTCAACACTTCACAGAGCGAACGCGAAAACGCTTATCAAGCAGCCGAAAGCGCACGTGATGACGAATTCGAACAGCACGAGCAAGAGCGGACTAGCCAAGCCGTGCAAGCCGCTAAAGACGCGGTGGACGAAGCTGTTAGCGAAATCGGGATTGTTAAGGATGCTAACTACGTCCACACCGACAACAATTACACGACCGCTGAAAAGACGAAGCTAGCAAGTGTTGAAGCTAACGCGAATAATTACGTGCTACCCGTTATGTCTGAGACTGTCCACGGCGGCGCAACCCTCGGCCAAGGCCTGAAAGTGGACGGCGG
>JAZQJR010000144.1:0-19367 GCA_045541715.1 Acutalibacteraceae bacterium | reverse complement strand
GTAACAACTTTCCTCAAAGACACTGGTTTGCAAGATTTAGACGGAAAACTTGCTGTGTTTCCCGCTCCATCGAAATGATTGATTTGACGATGTTCCTTTACGCGGCCTTTCATGTCAATAAATCTATCGATATAGTTATTTGATCAACGTTCCCCTGTTAATGCAGTTATTTAAGCAACGCTCCCACCTAAAAGAAAAGCAATATGATATAATGATGCCATGGAAAATAAAATTAAATGCCCAAAATGTGGGAACGACGAAGTTTGGAAGGCTGGCAAGCCACGCCACGCGGGAAACAGCAATATAAATGTAAGGCGTGCAAAAGGAAGTTCATAAAGGTGCTAAATTACGGCAAAGAGTTTAAACAAAAAGCCATCGCAATATTTTGTGAAGGGAACAGTGGCCGAGCAGTTGGCCGGATAATGGGAATAAATAAGTCCACAGTTTACAAACTGGATTAAAAAAACTAGATAAAAAAACAGAAAATTCAGCCTGCTCACAGGAACATGTACCGGAAAAGCCTCAAACAGTGGATGTAATCGAAATAGACGAACTTTTTGCTTACACCAAGGCGAAAAAACAGAACTTACGCGATAACATTAGTGACAAGAAAGCCGCGACAAATCGCACACATTTACCGTCGAAGCGTCAATTCTGACATTCTCAAGTACATTGCTGCGCTTCAACGCAAGTCCAAATGCTTTTTTCGATCACTGGAGACCTTTCCAGCCATAATGCGTGTTTTTGTGTATGCTTGCAATAAATTTGGTGAGTTTAAACAGCGATTTCCTCACCTTAAATTTGCCGTAGGATTAACGAGATTTTTGCCTGGCCTTTAACTGGGGCACTCCCGAAAATGCAGTGTCACATCACCAAGTTTTATATGATTTCAACTCTCACAAAATTGAATGCATCTGTATGGCAGACTAGCAATTCACCATTATTTTCTCTCAAAATGATGTATTTGCTGCCGACACCAACAAGTGTGCCAGCTTGCTCAACCATAGAGTTTGCTCCGGGTAAAAATTGAATGGAAACTTTTTTTCCAACTTGCTGCTGCAAAAACGATTGTAGATCTCCAGTGAGTTGGATATTTTCATTTTGATTAGAATTATTGCGTTGGTTTCCCAGGTGAGAACGGCCTGTCGGGAATGTCTGCTCTTGGCGTTGTGGCTGATTTAACCTTTGTATGTCTTCTAAGAAATTTATCCCGCCGCGCAAGGCTGTATTTTGAGAAGAATTTTGATTTTCCATGCTGTTTTGAGCGCTATTGGTTTCCGTTGCTTTTCTATTATTATAGTCATTTAAGCTTTCCGCCATCGGCTGTGGTGCGTTCATAGTTTCGTCAATGCCGTAAAGTTGGTTTAAGTCCATTGCTTGGAAAGGTTCATTACTCATATTTGCCATTGGAATACCTCCGAAATGATATATTTTATAATATGGCAACCCTAACACCTTGTTACAACGTAAAAACGGCATTGATAAACTTTGATATATTCAATGAAATCCCTATGCATAAACAGCAAAAGAGAGTACTTAATCATTTGCAGGTTCGGTATTGCTAAAATCCTATATAGTGTAAAATTAGTGTATGGATAAAGAACTTAAATACCCGAAATGTGGGAGCGAAAAACGAATCAAAAGCGGATTCAATAATAAAAAACAACGCTATCTGTTGTTGAATCCCCTTTTTACTCGTTTGTCGCTTCTACATTTCGGGCATTTAAGTTCTTTGTCCACACCCTTATCTCTGTTTCACCTCATTATTTCTAATAGTAAAAAACAGGAGCGGCGTTAGCAAACCTGAGCTACAAATGGAGACCAAAAGCCACAAAATAGGTTTATTCGTTAGTTTTTTGTAAATCTTGTACGTAGATAAAAATAGAAAAACACGAGCAACAAAGTTGAGTATATTTAATGGAGTGGTCATATAAACAAGCTTGTTAACGACGGCAAATGTAATGAGAAACACGGTCAGCAAATTTAGCATTAAAATTAACCCGGCTTTTTTGTTATCCTCAAATGCAATTTTAGCGTGCGTAAAAGTATGCACAACAGGAATCCAAGCAAGAACCGTATGATTAATGTTGAATCGTTGTGCGATTTTCATCATAGAGAAAGAATAAAAAGCATAAAGCACCACGAGCACTACACCAACAACCCAACCAACATCTGATCTGAACAAGTTTATCAATGCCTTAATATCCATAACAAATACCTCCTAAAAACCGTAATTTTTAATTTTTTTAGCCCTGTAAATTTATGGGGTTATTTCTAATTGCGAAAATAAAAATTGGGATGAGCGTACCGCAGCTGAGCACTGAGAAAATCAGCATCATTACGGTTCTGTCGCTCATTTGTTTGTAAATCTTGTATGTTGCGTAGAAGAGAAAAATCGTGTAGGCAAAAGAAAAAATATTCGTAATCGAGCTTGCGTCGCTGCCCAAAATTAAGAACAAAATGTTGGTCAACGGCGCTACCTTTAGTGCGAACAACGCGGCGGCCTTCATTGTGCTTTTGAAGGCGATTTTGCCGTATATGTACGCGTTGACGACTGGAACCCACGCCAGCCAACTATGCTGGACGTTGTGCCGCTGAGCAATCTTCATGACGCCGTAGCTTTGTAGGCAGTAAAACACCAAATAAAATAATGCGATTACCAGCACGACGACCATGAGCACGCCGCCTAAAGCCATCATCGAACCCATATTCAATGCATTCATTAACATAAAAATTCACCTCCTCACACGTTGCCTTACGTCAAACATGATACTAAAATAAAATTTAATTGTCAATATTTTTGTTTAAAACGCGCCATCGAGCTCCTTTAACAAAAACCGCGCGCCCACATATATTAGTGCAGAGAACCTTTTTTAAAACGCCAAAAGGAGCGATGCTTGTGGGCGCAAATGTCTTCCCGCTGAGCGAGCTGGCCATCGGACGCTCAGCCCGGGTTTTCTCGCTGCTCTCCAGCGGCAACGAGCGACGAAGAATGCTCGACCTGGGAATGATCAAAGGTACCGTGGTGGAGGCCGTCCAAAAAAGTCCATCCGGCGACCCGGTCGCGTATTTCATCCGAGGAACTCTTCTCGCGATACGCGCCGAGGATGCCGAAAAATGCCTCGTTCAGACACTTTAAGCACATCTAAAAATCGGGTGCCATATTTGAGAACTTCCCTACGGTTTAGCCGCATCGGCCGCGAGGCCAAAGAAAATAAAAATTTATTTTCTTTGTGTGCTATCGCCCAACGTAGTTGCGCGATAGCACGGCCGAAGGCTCCGTTGGAGCCTTCGGCGCCTCGCGGCGCGGCTAGATGTTTCCTCAAGGCACTACTCAAAATCACACTGGAGGTCGCTATGGGTCTTACCAAGAAAAGCACTGGCGCGGCAGTCATCGCGCGGGACATGAAACTCAGCAGGCGCGTGGAAAATGAGAAAATCATCGCGGTGGCGGGCAACCCGAACGTCGGGAAAAGCACGCTCTTTAACGCGCTGACCGGCATGAAGCAACATACCGGGAATTGGCCTGGGAAAACAGTCTCAAATGCGCGAGGGACTTGCCGGCACAAGGACAAAAACTTCACGCTAGTTGACTTGCCCGGCACATACTCCTTGCTTGCAAGCTCGACGGAAGAGGAAATTGCGCGAGATTTTATCTGCTTTGGCGAGCCGGATTTAGTCGTTGTGGTAGTCGATGCAACCTGCCTCGAGCGAAACCTCAACTTGGTCTTGCAGGTGCGAGAAATAACCAACCGGGTGCTGGTGTGCGTCAACCTAATGGATGAGGCCGCCAAGAAAGACATCTTCGTCGACCTGGATGAGTTGTCGCTGCAGCTTGGTGTGCCGGTGGTTGGCACGAATGCTCGCAGTAAGGATGGTCTCGAGGCGTTAAAGGACGAAATTTACGCCTTGACCGTCAAGCGCAAGAAAACCTACAACGTGAAATTCTCATACAGCGACAAAATCGAGGCAGCCATCGCTCGACTTGAGCCACTCATAAAAGAACGCGTTGGCCGAAAACTAAATGCGCGTTGGTTGAGCGTAAAAATGCTCGATTTGGACGAAAAACTACATAGGACGTTGACGGCGTATCTGGGCTTTGACTTGCTGCAAGATGCACAACTGAAAAGCGAACTTGAACAAATAAAGAAAGAATTTTTTGTTGGCGGCATTAGCCCAGAAATCCTGCAAGATGAGATAGTATCAGGGCTTGTTGGGAGGGCGCAAGAAATCTACGAGAAAAGCGTGACACTATTAAATAAGCAATATGCACAAAGGGATCGTAAAATTGACAAATTGCTAACCTCGAAGTTGACAGGAATTCCCATCATGATATTGATGCTTTTCGTGATATTTTGGATAACGCTCAGCGGCGCAAACTATCCATCGGAGCTCATCGCGGACGGGTTATTCCTCGTGCAAGACAAACTCCTGCAGCTGTTCGAGGCGAGCGGCGCGCCGCGGTGGCTCAGCGACGTGCTCATCCTGGGCATCTACCGCACGCTGGCGTGGGTGGTGTCGGTCATGCTGCCGCCGATGGCCATCTTTTTCCCACTGTTCACGCTGCTCGAGGATTCTGGCTATTTGCCGCGAGTGGCCTTCAATTTGGATAAGTACTTCAAGAAGGCGTGCGCGCACGGCAAGCAGGCGCTGACGATGTGCATGGGTTTCGGCTGCAACGCGTGTGGGGTTATCGGGTGCCGAATCATCGACTCGCCGAGGGAGCGGCTGATTGCGATTTTGACCAACAATTTTGTCCCGTGCAATGGCCGTTTTCCGACACTCATCGCGATTATCTCGATGTTTTTCGCTGGCGCAATCGCCCTCCCGTACCGCTCGCTGATCTCGACCTTGCTGCTCACCGGCACCATCGTGGTGGGCGTGCTGATGACCTTCCTGACCTCAAAGTTGCTGTCGAAGACCGTCCTCAAGGGGATGCCGTCGTCGTTCGTGCTGGAGCTGCCACCGTATCGGCGCCCGCAAGTCGGCAAAGTAATCGTCCGCTCGATTTTCGACAGAACACTCTTTGTCCTCGGCCGAGCAGTACTTGTGGCGGCGCCAGCAGGCCTACTAATCTGGCTCATGTCGAACATTTTCATCGCCGACGCGAGCATTTTAGCGCATTGCTCGAGCTTTCTAGATCCCTTCGCAAGGCTACTCGGCATGGACGGCGTAATTTTGATGGCATTCATCTTGGGCTTCCCGGCCAACGAAATTGTCATCCCGATAATCATCATGAGCTACCTGTGCACGGGCACGCTGACGGACCTTAGCAACCTTGATGAGCTGTACTTGCTGCTGGTTCGCAACGGCTGGACGTGGCTGACGGCGGTATGCACGATGCTGTTTTCGCTGATGCACTTCCCGTGCGGCACGACGTGTTTGACCATAAAAAAAGAAACCGGCAGCCTCAAATGGACCGCAGTCTCCTTCATTTTGCCGACACTCATGGGCATATTAACTTGTTTTCTGGTCGCAAGTGGCGCACGGCTACTCAACCTAGTTTAGATCAAGAGGCCACCGTTCGGACTAAGAACTTGCCCGGTGATAAACTTGGCGCCCTCGGAGGCCAAGAACAGAACGGCCTCAGCAATGTCCTCACAGGTACCGATGGTGCCAAGTGGGGTCTGTTGTTTTAGGCGCTCAATGATGGCTGGCTCGATGCGACGATTCATCTTCGTGTCAATCACGCCTGGAGCCACCGTATTGACGTTTATATTGCTGGGGCCTACTTCTTTTGCAAGAGCCTTCGTAAAGCCGATTACAGCCGCTTTAGAGGCCGAATACGGAACTTCGCACGAGGAGCCCATAATTCCGAGCACTGACGACACATTAATGATTTTACCATAGTGCTCGCGAATCATGCTTTTAAGAGCCATTTGCGTGCAATTAAAGACACCTTTCATATTTACGTCGAAAATTTTGTCCCATTCAGCCTCGCTAACGTCCGTAAAAAGCTTCTGAGATTCAATCCCGGCGTTGTTCACAAGAATATGTACATCACCGAAGGTTTTGCTAATCTGCGCAAACATCTCTTCGACTTCGGCTCTATTTGCAACATTCGCCTTAACGGCCATAACGTTGCAGCCTTTAGCGGTTAGCTCATCCACGAGAGCTTGGGCTTCCTCAGGCGAGCTGTTGTAGTTTATTGCAACATTGTAGCCGTTCTCCGCGAACAATGTTGCCGTCGCACGACCGATTCCATGCGACGCGCCGGTAACCAACACATTTTTCTTCATACGAGTGAGCTCCTTCACAAAATATACGAAAACATTATAGCAAAAAGCTGGGCTATTTCAAGTGCTTCTCGATCAAATCGGAGCACTGACCCAACGACAACATGCCGCTCACGCGCTCAACGACCTCGCCGCTTTTGAAGAGAATAGTCGTCGGCACGCTTTGAATGGTGTACTTTTCGGCGATGTCCGAGTTCTCATCGATGTCAACCTTCACAACGGTGAGGTCGCCATCATACTTGTCTTCAACTTGTTCGACAATAGGCGAAAACATCTGGCACGGACCGCACCACGTCGCGAAAAAATCCACCATCACCAAGGTGTTTTCGCTCAATATTTTCTCAAACTCACCAAGACTCAATTTAGTTGCGCTCTCCATAAAAGCTCACGTCCTTTCAAGGTTAGTATGGGCTATTTTTGATGCCCTTAATCGAGATAAATTAAACCGCAAGAATTCTTTTTTGTCAAACCTAACTTAGCAATGCCCTTTTTTATCTCATCTGCTTCACAACATTTTTTTCTTTATTTACACTTGACTTTTAATGGTTAGTCTCCTAAAGCCACCTCCTTCTAAATGCAGCTGTATTGCTTGTCATTTGATATGCTCCGGGTAGCCGCGCGGGCTTACCGTGTAGTGGCGCCCACATTTTTTGGTACAGATAAAGCTGTTCCTTATCTATGCTTTCAGTTTATACGGTATATCGAGTCTAAAGAACTCCCGGTGTATTTTCTGACCTTTAAAGCTTCTTAATTAAGCCTCTTGCGAAAATAAGAGAGTTGTTCAAAATTGCAAATACCCGCGATTAAAGAAAACTGTAGAGAAAAGCATTTCCTTCGATTACGAAATCGCTTATCGAAGGCGATCAAATGCTCAACAGAGATACGCTTTCTTGAGATATTTCTGTTCTGTTTTCGGTCTTGTGTCGATAAAGGATGATTTTTGGTAGACTTTTTCGGCGGAATGAAATTCGCCTGAAATTTTGTAAGCCCTTGATAGCCGCTATTTGCCGTTAGTTTTGATCCTGAATTATTCGCTATTTTTTCATGTTTCATGCTACATGTTTATTTTCGCAAGAGGTCTATTGTTAGTTGCCTGCATTAAAACTTCGCTGGAAGTCAATACTTAAGTTGACGAGAAAAAGCGAAGGAGAAGTGGCTAAATGCAGTACAACAAGGTGGAGATTTGCGGCGTTAATACCTCGAAGTTGAAGGTTTTGAGCGAGAAGGAAAAAACAGAACTTTTACAGCTGGTAAAAGATGGCGACGAAAAGGAAAAAAGACGGGCTCGCGAGGAATTGGTTAGAGGAAACTTGCGGCTGGTGTTGAGCGTCATTCAACGCTTTGCTAACCGCGGAGAAAATATGGATGACCTCTTTCAAGTGGGTTGCATTGGGCTAATTAAGGCGATTGACAACTTTGACACGAATTTGAATGTGCGATTTTCGACGTATGGGGTCCCGATGATAATTGGCGAGATTCGACGCTATTTGCGCGATAACAATGCTGTTCGTGTGAGCCGGTCTATGCGCGACATTGCTTATCGGGCGATGCAAGTCAAGGAGCAACTCACGGCAACTAGCAATCACGAGCCGACCGTTGAGGAGATCGCAAAAGAGTTGGACATAAAAAAAGAAACCCTCGTGGTAGCCTTGGAGTCGGTCGTTGAGCCGATTTCTTTGTATGAACCGGTCTTTTCCGATGGCAGCGACACCATTTACGTGATGGATCAGCTGGGCAACAAAAATGAGGACATAAATTGGTTGGATGAGCTCGTTTTCCGCGAGACCATCGCGAAGTTGAATGAGCGTGAGAAAAAAATCTTAACATTGCGCTTCTTAGTTGGGAAAACTCAGATGGAAGTCGCGTCGGAGATAGGGATCAGCCAAGCACAAGTCTCTAGACTCGAGAAGTACGCTTTGGACAGGATAAAGGGGCAAATTTGAGGGAGTGCCCCCGATTTGATAACGCTCTTTTTTATCAGCTGCAGCCGGCCGCGGCCGCGAGGCCAAAGAAAATAAATATTTATTTTCTTTGTGGCCCAGATCACAACTTTGTTGTGCTCTGGGCTGGCCGAAGGCCCTTCGGGCCTTCGGCGCCCATCAGTTCGATTAGGGCACTCCCTAAAAAACAGATTTTGAGGTGAACAAATTGAGTTTAGAGCAAGTTATAGTGCTGTATGATGTTTTCGATAATGTCGAAAATGTGTAAAATGTCAATATTTTCTGCAAACTTGTTCTGTTTTTGATAGTCGATCCATTTTTTCTTTAAATTTGAATTTTTCCGCATAGTTTTGAGCGTGTCCTTGTAGTCTATATCACAAGGATTTTTAAAGGCACGAGAAATTTCAAATGCTCTCGCTAAAGTTTGTGGATTGATTTTATCGCTGTAATTTTTGTATATGAACCATATATCATAATAGTCTTTCAGCCGTATATTTTTTATGTTTCTCTTGAGACTAGCGGTTATTTTATCGGACAACTCTGACTCTATGCTACACGATGAGATCGTTATGGTTTCGTCTCCAAATAACAGTTTTAAATCAATAGGCGTAGTTTCGTGAAAATATTTTTTGTCTGTAATGCAATCTACATACAGAGGGATTTCAAGTTTATCGATTGAACAAATAATATGTAATCTAAAAGCGGCCTTTAATGGTGTTGTCTTGGATATTTTAAATTTAATATTATCATCTAAGCTTATTGATAATATTTCGCTTATCACTTTTTTTATGTTGTTTTCGTCAGTAGGCAGTCCTTGCATTTGTAAATCTAAGTCTTGAGGAGTTCTTCCGTCTAAGCCTAAGAAAGAATAACACACGAAACTACCCGCTAAAGCTAAATTATTGCGATATTGTGATACGGAAATTCTTTTTAGAATTTTTTCCATTGCGTACAGTTTGATGAGAGTTTCACGCGGAACGCTATAAGTTTCCGAAAGTTGCTTGACTTTTTTGCTTAACTCATTTTTTTCAGGTAATGGTTGAAACTCTTTTGAATCTTTTGTTACAGCGTGTGTGTAGGGTTCATAAAAAAGGTATTCTTTAGCCTGGATACTTCTATGTGATACGCAGTTGAACACCAAGATGATCGCCATAATTGCACGCATATGCGCTCTTGAAATGAACTTATAATTCATAGATTTACCCTCCCGAAAAATATTCTAGCATACGGATTTTAATAAAAAAAGCGGTAAGGCCTCAAAATAAAATGAGGTGTTTTTATTTATTTCTGACAAGCTTCCCTTGACAGCTGGATTTTAAAAATGCATAATTTGTATGAATCTTAAATCAAGTGTTTATATTTAGTTTTATTGCTGCTGTATTATTGACCATAACGCAGATTTAGACAAATAAATCGCATCGTTTTATTGAAACTTTACCTTTTGAGGCATATAATCATCTTAGATGACACTTTTTAAGTATTTATCATCTTTAGGAGGTGCTTTCTGTGAAGGATATGATCGATAGAATCATCGAAATGGATAAAACTGCTAGAGATTTAACTCAACGTGTTCAAAAAGATAGACTTAGCCTCGAAAATGAAATTAAAGTCAAAAAAGAAGAAATCCGCAATGAATACCTTGAGCGTGCACGAAAAAGATTAGCTGCTAACGAAATTACCGAGAAAAAAGCAGCCGAAGAACAAAAACAAAAAATTATATCGACTTGCAAAGAAATTTCTGAATCGCTAGATAAACTCTACGCTCAGAAGTGTGATGAGTGGGTCGATATTATCGTTAAAAACGTTGTAGGAGAGTGATTACGTGCTTTCCAAATATTCTTCGAATGTTATTTTGGCTAAGGTCAGGGCGATGTACGGCAAGAGAATCAGCGCGAAGGACTATGGTAACCTCATGGCCTGCGCGACTGTGCCAGATGTCACCGTGTACCTCAAAAATAACACCGTCTACGGAAGAGAATTATCTGGAGCAAATGAATTGGTCACTAACAGGAATCAGTTGGAGAATTTTATTCGTAAAAAGTTGTTTCATGACCTCGAGGACCTCGGCAGATATGAAATCTCAACAGGGGATAGCTTCGCAGAATATACCATCGCCAGAACCGAAATAGAGCAGATTTTGCATAGCCTTATGTATTTGGCCTCCGGTAACCCCTCAGATTATCTCTACTCGCTGCCGATGTTTTTAAATAAAAGAACAAAAATAAATCTAGTTGAGTTGGCCTCCGTTAAAAATTACGAGGAGTTCTTACATGTCTTAAAGGGCTCGCCGTATGAGGCCCTCCTAGAGGAGCATAGGCCGAAAGAAAATGAAAAATTAGACCTCTCCGCCATCGAGAAAACACTCTACGATTACCTCTATGAGAAGTTCTTTAAGGCGCTTCGAAAAGGAACCGATAAGAAAGTTAAAGATGAATTGTCGGAGATCTTAAATGCCTACATCGATTATAGTAATTTCGTGCGTATCGTGCGTCTGAAGAGAAATAATAGCAAGATTAAATCGGCAATCTTGAGTCACGGAACTATAAAAGATAAACATCTTGCGCAAATGTGCGGCGCCGAAAATGAAGAGCAAGTCTTCGATATAATGAAAAGTACTAACCGCGGGAAAATACTTAGCAAATTGAAGTTTAATTACGTTGATGAACTGCCTGACCGAATTTTATATAACAAATGCAGAAAAACAATCCGATTCTCCGTGCACCCCGATGCCGTGATGATTTCTTACCTGTTTCTCTTGCAAATCGAAATCCAAAATCTCATCACGATAATCGAAGGCGTAAGGTATAACGTGCCAAGACGAGATATCGAAAATTTGTTAATAATGAGAAAACCACTTAGAGAGGGTGTGTCATAACGTGGCGGTTTCAACGGTCAAGGTCGCAAGTATCATCGGCGTGTTGCCAGCGCTAGATGAGGTAATTAAAGTCTGCGGTAAGTCCGGCATATTCCATCCGGATAACGCGTTGTCCTTCTATTCGCAGAATAATCAATTCGTCCCCCTCGCGGAAGGAAATCCCTATACCGAGCCACTTCGAAAACTCAAGGAAATGATGAAAAAAACTGGCCTCGACTTGAGTATGGTCGATATCGATGACTTCGATGTGAGCCTCAAGGAAATAAATGAGTACGTCAATTACATTAACCATAAGTTGGGGTTGCTCCTTGAGAAAAAACAGGAGATAACTGAGAGAATTACTAAGCTAAAACGTTCTCTAATCGATATTAGCCACTTTATCGGGCTAGACTTGAATCTCAAGGATATCTTCGCTTGTAAGTACATTAAGGTCCGCTTCGGTAAGTTGCCTAAGGAGAGTTTCCAGAAGCTGAATGCCTATCAGGACGACCCGTATATGTTGTTCTTCCCCTGTACCATCGAGAATAAAGTCTGCTGGGGTGTGTACTTCGCTCCACTCGATACCATCGCCGATATAGATCGGAAATTCGCTGGCCTATATTTCGAACGGCTTTGGCTTAATCAAATCGATGGGACTCCCGAGACAGAATGGGCTACCATTAAAAAGTTAATCGAGCAGGCCGAGGCAGAACTCGAGAAGGTCAATAACAAAATAGCGAACTTTTGGAAGACTCAAAAAGATCAGTGTTTGCGCTTCTACACCAAGCTCGAAGAATTAGATACTTACTTTGGAATTAAAAAATATGTCTCGAAGTACAATGAGAGCTTCATCTTGGTCGGGTGGATCCCCGAGGAACAGGAGGATAACTTCGCGCATCAGCTGAGCGATGTCTACGGCATAGAGTACTCCATCGAGCGCGCCGACAACGAGGAAAAACATTCGCCGCCGGTTAAACTCAAAAATAATCGCTTCTCACGACCATTTGAGTCCTTCGTCGAGATGTACGGCTTGCCCAGCTATAACGAAATCGACCCGACCGTAATCGTCTCAGTGTTGTATACGCTGCTCTTCGGTGTGATGTTCGGCGACCTCGGGCAAGGCCTGGTTTTAGCGATTGCAGGCTGGTTCATGTGGAAACTTAAGAAAATGATGCTCGGCCGAATATTGATTCGATGTGGATTCTCAGCGGCAATTTTCGGACTTATATATGGTTCGGTGTTCGGCCTAGAGCACGCACTCGACCCGATGTATAAATCGCTCTTTGGCCTCGCTGAGAAGCCCATCGACGTGATGAAGCCGCAATCCGTTATGATAATTATCGTGTTGGCAGTGGCGCTCGGCGCAAGTATAATTTTGTTGTCGATGGCGATTAACATTTATTCCTCGTTGCGACGACGAAACTTTGAGGATGCGCTCTTTGGCCCCAATGGCGTCGCCGGGATGGTCTTCTATGGGGCGTTGCTCGCAGGTGTTGCCTCAACGGCACTAGGTTTTAATCTTATGACCTTGCCGTACATCTTAGGCTTGCTAGTGCTACCGCTTGGCTTTATCTTCTTTAAGGAGGTCCTCGGTAAGCTGATAGAGGGCGAAGAGGATTGGAAGCCCGAAAAATGGGGCGAGTTCATCGTGCAGAACTTCTTTGAGATGTTCGAGGTGATGCTGAGTTACGCGACGAATACGATGTCGTTCTTGCGCGTTGGCGCGTATATCTTGGTGCACGCCGGCATGATGATGGGCTTCTTGGCTATCGCTGAGGTCATGCCCGGAGGCGTCGTCGGTTTCACGATTATGGCCTTCATCGGAAATGCTTTCGTTACGGTCGTAGAGGCGCTTTTGGTAGGCATCCAGGTGCTGAGACTTAACTTTTATGAGCTGTTTAGCAGATTCTTTCAGGGACAAGGTAGACCTTATTCGCCAGTTAAAGTATCTGCGGAGAATTAAAATATAATCGATTTTTGGAGGAAATTGTAATGAGTGCTGTAGTGATTTTTATGTCGTTCATAGGTTTGTTGGTAGGTTCGCTCGTAGCGTGCACCTACGCGGTGAAAAAAGGCCTAAAGCCTGCTAAAGCCGTAGTTATGCAGATTTGTTCGTTCGCGATTCTATTTGTGACCGCCTTTGCGGCAACGGCGATGATTAGCTCGGCTGAGAGCGAGAATGCAACTCCTGCGCAAGAGGATGAAATTACCATTGTGACGCCTGCAGCAGCTGAGCAGAAAAAGTCCGACAAGGAGTGGGATGGCATCGCTATGGCCCTTGCAATTGGTTTGGCTTCCATCGGCTCCGGTTTGGCTGTTGCTGCTGCCGCTCCTGCCGCTATCGGTGCGGTCTCCGAAGACCCAAAAGCCTTCGGTAAGGCTATCGTTTTCGTCGGACTTGCTGAGGGTGTTGCGATCTTCGCGCTATTAGTTGTTATCTTCATTAAGTTCCTATAAGGAAGTAGGTTCGCTCGAGTTTTGGGAGTGCCCTCCTGGGCAAGCTGCTGCGCGCCGCGAGGCGCCGAAGGCCCTACGGGCCTTCGGCCAGCCATGAGCGCAACTTCGTTGGGCTCATGGCCACAAAGAAAATAATATTTTCTTTGGCCTCGCGGCCGCGGGCGGCTAAGCGAAATTTAAAAGGGCACTCCCCGAGTTTTTTGAGAGGACTGGTGAATTACCTATGAGGTTTCATCTGATTAGCGACAACAAAGATACGTTAGTCGGGATGCGTCTTTCTGGGATTCCCGGCGTTGTGGTGCATAAGGAGCAAGAGGTGCTAGATGCATTAGCGGAGGCCTTGCAAGATGAAAATGTCGCGGTAATTTTGATTACGGAGAATCTTGTGAAGCTTTGTCGCGAGTACATTTACGACCTCAAGCTAAATCGCGCACGCCCGTTGATTGTGGAGATCCCGGATAGGCATGGCAATGGCAGCGTTAAGGATTCCATCACGAAGTATGTGCGCGATGCGATTGGTATTAAAATATGAAAAATGAGGGTTCTTTTTAGTTTTTGAGCCGGAGGTGTGATGATGCAAGAGGTTGGCAAGACAAGTAATTTTTTGAAGGCCATCAATAAATATGCGGCCGAGCAAAGAAAAGAAATTAAAACACGAGCCGATGAGTTTCGCAAATATGAGCTGCAAAAAGCCGAGGTCGAGGTTCTGCGCGATGCGTACTACTTGATTCAAAACGAGATGGCTCAAATGAAGAAAAATATCTCCAGTGAGGTCTCGCGGCTCGAGGTGGAGAAGCGTAAAGAGCTCTTTGCGAAGCGCAATGCCATTATGGATGAGGTCTTGGGCAAGGCGTGGGAAAAACTTGTAGCCTTTACGAAGACGCAAGAGTACGTTGAGCTTTTAAAGAGGTCCGCGTCGTCGATTTCTGAGGTGCTCAAGAAGTCTGGCACGACGTTGTACATCAGCAAGAACGATGAGCATTTAGTCGAGGCCATTCGTGAGGCCTATGGGAAGATTTGCAAGGTAGAAGTGAGCAAGGATATAAAAATAGGCGGAATTTTGGCGGTCAACAAGGTGATGTCCTTGGTTGTGGACGAGACCCTTGATTCGAAGCTCGACGATCAAAAACAATGGTTCGCCGAGAACTCGAAGCTAAGTTTATTTTAACGCAAAGTAAGTAAAGTTCAGGGGAGTGCCCTAAGCAAGCATCTGGCGGCCGCGAGGCGCCGAAGGCCCGCAGGGCCTTCGGCTAGCCATGAGCGCAACTTCGTTGGGCTCATGGCCACAAAGAAAATATTATTTTCTTTGGCCTCGCGGCCCGGCGGTGGCAGCAAGTCAATAGAAAATGCACATTTAGGGCACTCCTAAGTTCAGCCTGTTGGAGATGTAACTTATGAAAAATCAGAATGTTATTTACGGCATAAATGGGCCGGTTGTCACGGTCAAGGATACCGATTCGTTCTCGATGATGGAGATGGTTTTCGTGGGCCACGAGCGGCTCATCGGCGAGGTCATCGGTATCACGAGCGACTTTACGACGATTCAGGTCTACGAGGAGACGACGGGTTTGCGGCCGATGGAGCCGGTTGTGGGCACGGGCAGCGCGATGACGGTCACCTTGGGTCCTGGCATAATCAACAATATTTTCGACGGCATTCAACGTCCGTTGCGTGCGGTGGAGGCGAAATCTGGCTCTTTCATCGCGAGAGGTGCTGCCGTTTCGGCCCTCGACGAGGCGAAAAAATGGGACGTGAAAATCAAAGTTAAGGTCGGCGACAGGCTGTCCGCGGGCGAGGTCTATGCGGAATGTCCCGAGACGAGCATTATAACTCATAGATGCATGGTGCCGCCGAGTGTTTCCGGTGAGGTCGTCGCGGCGAAAAAGGACGGCAAATTCAGTGTTAATGATGTTATTGTGACGCTCAAGACCGATGATGGCGAGAAAATTGACTTGACATTATGTCAAAAATGGCCCATTAGGACGCCTCGACCGGTTGCAAAGCGTCTGCCGACGACGATTCCGCTCATCACCGGCCAACGCGTTATAGATACGCTTTTTCCGGTCTCGAAGGGCGGTGCTGCTGCGGTTCCGGGCGGATTCGGCGCCGGCAAGACGATGACGCAACATCAGTTGGCTAAGTGGTGCGATGCGGATATCATCGTGTATGTGGGGTGCGGCGAGCGCGGCAACGAGATGTGTCAGGTCCTTAATGAGTTCTCGGAGTTGATTGACCCGAAATCCGGCAAGCCGATGACCGAACGTACGGTACTCATCGCGAACACCTCGAATATGCCTGTTGCGGCGCGTGAGGCCTCGATTTACACAGGCATCACCTTAGCAGAATATTATCGCGATATGGGCTATCACGTGGCGATTATGGCCGATTCGACTTCGCGTTGGGCAGAGGCCTTGCGTGAGATTTCGGGTCGCCTAGAGGAGATGCCCGCTGAGGAGGGTTTCCCGGCGTACTTACCGTCGAGGCTGTCGGAGTTCTATGAGCGTGCGGGCCTCACGGAGAACCTAAACAAAACTGACGGCTCAGTGACGATTATTGGAGCGGTTTCGCCTCAGGGCGCGGACTTCTCTGAGCCGGTTACGCAGAATACAAAACGTTTTGTGCGAGCCTTTTGGGCGCTGGATAAGTCATTGGCCTATGCGCGGCACTATCCGGCGATCAACTGGATGCAGAGCTATAGCGAGTACTTTACCGACTTGGATGCTTGGTTTGCGCAGAATGTCGGCGAGGAGTTCATAAAGTATCGCGCGAGGGTAAGTGCGTTGCTGCACGAGGAAAGCAAACTCATGGAGATCGTCAAGCTGATTGGCTCGGATGTCCTGCCGGACGACCAGAAGTTGGTCATCGAGATAGCGCGCGTCATTCGCGTAGGGTTCTTGCAGCAGAATGCCTTCCATAAGGATGACACCTTTGTGCCGCTGGAGAAGCAAAAACTCATGATGAAGGTCATTTTGCACCTAGAGAGCAGAGCAAAACAGCTACTTCTTTCGTCGATTCCCATCGCGCGACTATCTGAGTTAGGTCTTTTCGATAAGCTCACGAAGATGAAATACGATGTGCCAAATGATAATTTATCGCTGTTCGATGGCTACATCACCGAGATAGATAAGGCCATCGACGGCATCTTGAAGGCATAGGGGAGGGGCGTGAGAAAGTGATAATTGATTACATTGGCGTGCGAGAAATTAGCGGCTCGCTCATCGTGATTGACGGCGTTTCCGATGTTTCCTTCGAGGAGATCGTGGAGATTCGCCTCGATGATGGTACGATGCGTCAGGGTAGGGTCGTTCAAATAGATGGCGATAGAATTGTCGTGCAGGTCTTCGAGGGAACAAAAAATATCTCGCTGAGCAACACAAAAACTCGCCTAAAAGGCCATCCGATGGAGCTAGCGCTTTCGCCGGAGATTTTAGGCAGAGTTTTTGATGGTGCGGGTCGACCGATTGATGGTTTGGGCGAGATTTTCCCAAAAAAGAAGTTGAACATCAATGGAACGCCGATAAATCCAGTCTCGAGAATATATCCGAGGAACTATATAAACACGGGCATCTCGACGATTGATACCCTAGCAACGCTCATTCGCGGGCAAAAACTCCCGATATTTTCGGGCTCCGGAATGAAACATAACGAGCTAGCGGTGCAGATTGCTAGACAAGCCAAGATCGCCTCTGAGGAGAACGAAAATTTCGCGATAGTTTTTGCCGCAATGGGCGTGAAAAACGATGTTGCAGAGTATTTCCGGCGCAGCTTTGAGGAGTCTGGGGTCTTGCAGCGCGTCGTTATGTTCTTGAATTTGTCAAATGATCCGGTCATCGAGAGGACTTTGACGCCGCGGTGCGCCCTAACGGCCGCGGAATATCTGGCCTTTGAGCAGGATATGCACATTCTCGTGATAATGACGGACATGACTTCCTATGCGGAGGCCTTGCGCGAGTTTAGCTCCTCAAAGGGCGAAATTCCGGGCCGAAAGGGCTATCCGGGCTACTTATATTCGGACTTGGCGTCGCTCTACGAGAGAGCAGGCATGGTCAACGGCAAGAAGGGCTCAGTGACGCAGATACCAATTTTGACGATGCCGAATGATGACATCACGCATCCGGTGCCGGACTTGACGGGGTACATCACGGAGGGGCAAATCGTGCTGGAGCGTTCGCTGGAGGGAGAGGGCATCTACCCGCCGGTCGCGGTGCTGCCGTCGCTTTCGAGGTTGATGAAGGACGGCATCGGCGAGGGCTACACACGAGAGGACCATTCTCCGCTTGCGAATCAGCTTTTCGCATCGTATGCCAAGGTGAAGGACGCGCGCTCATTGGCGTCGGTCATCGGCGAGGAGGAACTGTCTCCCGACGACAAGAAGCTTTTGGCCTTTGGCAAGGAGTTCGAGGCAAAGTTCATCAATCAGGCGTTCACCGAGGATAGGAGCATCAAGAAGAGCCTGGATTTGGGTTGGCAGCTGCTGTCGAAGTTGCCTCGCAAAGAGCTCGATCGTATTGATGACGCGGTTCTTGATAAGTATTATCACGAGCACAAAGAGGACGAGAAAAAGTAGCTCTCGTGCGCGAAGTAGTTTGGGGGTGAGGTCGATTGAGCACATCGGTGGTGCCGACCAAAGGTAATCTTATTGCGGTGAAAAAATCGCTGGAGTTGGCCAAAAGCGGCTTTGAATTGATGGATAAAAAACGGAACATCTTGGTCCGCGAGATGATGTTGTTGATTAAACATGCGTCGTCCATCCAAAAGCGCGTCGATGCGACCTATGCAAAGGCCTATGCGGCCCTCCAGAAGGCGAACATCACGCTCGGCATGATAGAGGAAATCGCCGGTACGGTACCGCTCGACGACAGCCTGAAGGTTTCGTATCGGAGCGTGATGGGCGTGGAGATTCCGATTGTCTCGGTGAGCGAGGTCGATGATTCGGAGCTGCCTTTTGGCATATACAGCTCGAATTCAATGCTCGACGAGGCATATCGGTCGTTCATAAAGGTGAAAAAGTTAACCGCGGAGTTGGCTGAGATCGAGAACAGTGTGTACCGCTTGGCCGACGCGATTAGCAAGACGCAAAAGCGCGCAAATGCGCTTAAAAATATAGTGATCCCGCGCTTTGAGGGCAGTGTGAAGTTCATCGCGGACGCCCTCGAGGAGAAGGAGCGCGAGGAGTTCTCGCGCCTTAAGGTTATAAAAAAGAAAAATGCCTAGCAAAACGGGGAGTTCCCTTTACGTGCAGTTAGGCGGATTATTTTCTTGTGAATTTGGTATTGCTAAAATCCGATACACCATGTAAAATGCGTGTATGGAAAAAGAGCTTAAATGCCCGAAATGCGGGAGCGAAAAACGAGTAAAAAGCGGATTCAATAATAAAAAACAGCGATATCTCTGCAAAGAGTGCAAATGCCACTACACGGTAGAACAACGCGGCTATCCAGAGCATATCAGACGAAAAGCAATACAGCTGTATTTGGAAGGGAATGGCTTTAGGAGAATCGAAAGAATTCTTAAGGTTAGCCATGTTTCTGTCATAAACTGGGTAAAAAAGGCCGGCGCAAAATTAGAAAAACTCCCTAAAAAAGAGGAAAAAGTCGATGTTTTAGAGCTCGATGAGTTGTGCATAAATTTTAAAAAAACATCTGGATCTGGACCGCAGTAGACCGCGACACAAAGCGGCTTGTTGGGTTTCAGATTGGCACTCGAGAAACAAAATACTTCAAAAAACTCTCGAATAAGATTAGCCATATTGACGCAAGATTTTATGCGTCTGACCATTGGCATGCCTACAATCTCATCGCCCCCACAAAACATCTCACTGGAAAAGCACACACATATACCGTCGAGCGCATGAACCGGTTGTTGCGTCACTATCTTGCA
>JAZQJR010000143.1:0-7732 GCA_045541715.1 Acutalibacteraceae bacterium | reverse complement strand
CCCCTAAATTAAAAGATTGGAATTTGTGCCATTTGCCTTTTGATTGCGTGAGTTTAAACAATTTGCTCATATAAAACTTCCTTTCTGAATTTAAATTTATAATCATGGGATTATAATAATATAATTCAAAAGGATTATCAAGCGTAATTTGTGGAAAATCCTATGAAATTTAATTTTCAGCAACAAAAAACGCCGCGCGAGGTTCTGAAACATTCAGAAAAATGTACGAGCGATTGAAAGAGCGGAACGTAAAGATCTTTTTTAGCGATAGATACAGCACTTATCGTGATTTTATACCATGCGAACATCTAATTCAAGCAAAAGCAGAAATGCATTTGGTTGAAAGTAACAACTTCTCGCAACGATGCTGGTTTGCGCGATTTAGACGAAAAACCTGCTGTGTTTCCCGCTCTATAGAAATGATTGATTTAACGATGTTCCTTTATGAAGCCTTTCATGTCAATAGATTTATCGACATAGTTATTTGATCAACACGCCAGATTGCAAATACGCTTGACATTAATGTGAATTAACGATACAATTAATATTAAAGTTAAACAAAAAGGGGAAAGTACATATATGCAAAAAAACAAATTCATCCACGAGGACATCAAAGCTGTCTGCAGCAACGCAACTAAAAAGCTAGTTGCTCTGGGATTGGCGGCTGCAACAACCGTAGGTGGCGCAAACTTTGCGGGGCTTAGCTACAAAAACATTGCTAGCGCGCAGACAGGAGAGCTACCTTCTTCCGAGGAGAAGAAACCACGGTGCTTGACCCCTGAAGAAGTTAAGCAAGCCATAGCCAAAGGCAAAGGAGATTTCTCGTCTTGGACTGCATGGTGCACTGCTCATAATGTTGCATATTCCGCTGATTTTTTTGACTTAGATGCGAAGCTCTTGCTTCGTTCAATGAACGCACGTGCAGAGGAGAATCGTGCGCATACGGATGGGCGATATGGTTACTATGAGTACGATTCTAATGGCTCAGAAGAATGGGACAGAGAAAAGGCATTTCAATCGCACCTTAGTAGGCCTAGAAATTATAATTCTCAGGCTGTATGTGCTGCCTTTAAATTACGTCACAAGCTAGATTACCTGAGAGCTCGGATAAGAGATTATAACAGGAGACTAGAGGTTGGTGTGCTTTCTTATATAACGCATTCTAAAAGGTATTATCAAGTGGAAAGCTCTCTGCAACCACAGTCACAAGAGCCAGACAGACACGACATTGAACAAGCTCCAGCATATGTGGCGTGGGCTACGAATGAGGTCAATCGCTTAGAATCCTTGGCCCGTGTCATGTTGCAACAGCTTCGTATTGATGGTCAAGAGCAGATTGACTTTGAGAACAGAGTTCGTTGGCTTACCCCGGGTCCCGGAAATGGGGACATGCTCGCATATATGGAAGAGGCGCATGCTTTAGGATATAAGGAGCCAGACCAGCTCTTGGACGGCTATTGGGTGTTCGCACAATTAGAGTTTGAACTGAGAGAAAGGGCTGGCCAGCTTCACACCGAGGTTAACGAGCAAAAAGAACAAATCCGTCGCAACGGCGAAGATCTTGAAAACCTTAGTTACCAACTTAAGGGTATTATGGAGGACAACCTGAGACTTTATCAACCTTCAAACCATACGATGGATCCGCAAGTAGAGTCGCAAGTAGAGCCTGTTCCTGAAAGCACCGAAATTACCGAAAGGGCCGATTGGAACCAGGAAGCGTCACAACCAGAGCCCACCAATTCAGAAGAAAACCATAGAAATGGTTTTTCAACTATAATTCAACCGAACAATCCTGGTGCTACTTGTTTCCCAAGGTTTCCATTTTCTTTTAACGGCGGCAGCCAATAATTTCAAAAAACATACGAACACCCAGGTTTTTAATTGAGCTTGGGTGTTCTTTTTCTAAAAACATTTGCCATAAGATTGAAAATACACTTGACATCAATGTGGATTTATGATATGATTAATATCAAAATCAAATAAAAAGGAGAAATACATATATGCAAAAAAAACAAATTCGTCCACGAGGACATCAAAGCCGTCTGCAGCAGAGCAACTAAAAAGCTAGTTGCTCTAGGATTGGCGGCTGCGGTAACCGTAGGCGGCGCAAACTTTGCAGGGCTTAGCTACAAAAACATTGCTAGCGCGCAACAAGAATTTGGTCACACGATTAGCGACTACCGTAACACGCTGGTGGTTGGAGGCGGTTTCACGCAAGTGAACGGTAATGGTCACACGTGGGTGAGAGGCAATGGCGTTACGTGGGTGGACGGCACTGGTAGCACGCGAGTGTTCGGCACTGGTGGCACGGTGGTGGATGGTTCTGGTGAAACGCGTGTGAACGGCAATGGTGTCACGCAAGTGAACGGTGCTGGCGGCACGTCGGTGAGCGGCAATGGTCCCACGGTAGTGGCGGGTTATGGTGAAACGCGTGTGAACGGCAATGGTGTCACGCAAGTGGACGGTGCTGGTACCACGTGGGTAAGAGGCACTAGCACCACGTTGGTGAGCGGCAATGGTCCCACGCGAGTGGGCGGCACTGGTCCCACGTGGGTGGACGGCAATGGTATGCTTACAGTGACTGGCGATGCTCCCATAACAGCTAACGGTGCTAATGTGGTTAACGCTGGCGAGTTTTCTACCGTTTTCTCGACGTCGTCCAACAATTTTATTCACAACGGCAGTGGTGGCGGTACTATCGATTGCGGTAATATAGAGTTTTCAGGTTTTACTGAGGATAGATCTACTCGTGATGTAACTGTCAAAGGCGCAAACAGCCTCACAGTTGCACCAGGCGTACCAGTTAGAGGGCAAAATGGCACTGCGTTTACAATGGGAGCAACCCGCGAAGAAACTCTTAATAGTATTTTCGACACCATTCCCGAACCGAACCTTTCCGAACAAAACACGACTACTCTTACAGATCGGCTAAGCACTATTGTAAGAGATTTTAATTTAAATGGAGAAAGTCTGTTCGTTTTCCTACGCAAGTATGTTTTACGTAGCGGCTAAACATTAACTAAAAATAATATTTCCCTCACCTGGCTTGGGTGAGGGTTTTTATTGAGGATCAAGTTGACATTTGTGTGAGTTTGTGATATGATAAAAGTAAAATAAAACAAAAAGGAGAAATACATATATGCAAAAAAACAAATTCGTCCACGAGGACATCAAAGCCGTCTGCAGCAGAGCAACTAAAAAGCTAGTTGCGCTAGGGCTAACGTGTTTGAGTAGTGTTTTTACGTTGAATATTGCTTTTGCTGGTGGTTGCCATTCTCATTTTGGGAAAAAAGTACAGCCCGCTCAAAATAACACGCAACCTGCTACGCGTAACACACCAGTGGCTACGCCGCCTTTGGGTAGCGATGAGGAAATAATAGAGTCCAGGTTATATGTCATGCCTGTGGGTACACGTTTTTTGGTTGCCGACAGGAACGTGCAAGAGCCGTCTAATCCAAGAGGGCTCTCGGTTGTATATCCAGGAGATTATATTCTCACAAGTGATGGAGAACTTATTAAAGTAATTGACTATTTTGTAAATCATACGGGAACTGTGCTGACCGCAGGCCAAATTGAATATAACAGGCTAAACATTGAGACTCGAAACCAAAATGCAGGTAGCTCGTTTATGGATGCTATTTTTAGAGACTTTAGCTTTACACCACAGCAAAAAGAAAAGTTTATAGCTAGATATAACCCTTATAATAAGAAGTAACGAACCCCTCACCCAGCTTGGGTGAGGGACTTTTCCTACTCCATTTGTTTGCCGAGGAATGCGGCGGCGGTTTGTGTGAGTTTGACTTCTGTGTCGCTGGGCGCGGTGTTGTCGCCGTCTTGAAGCATTATCACGGCACCGGTAACGTCACCCGCCACAATTATCGGGAAAGCCACGGCGGCCTTTTTGTCGATGCCCTCAATCGGCAGGAGCGTATTGTTGTCCTTGGCGCTGTAGATGTAGCCTTGGCGCGAGTCCATTACGTCCTCGAGGGAGGGAGTAATTCGACGCTCGAGGTATTCTTTCTTCGACAGCCCTGCCACCGCCACAACATGGTCTCTATCGCAAATCACGGTGGGCAAGTTAGATGTATGCGAAAGTACATCCGAGTAGGTCGTGGCAAATTGCGAGAGCTCTCCCACAGGCGAGTACTTCTTGAAGATGACGCCGCCCTCGGTATCGGTATATATCTCTAGTGGGTCGCCCTCTCGAATACGCAACGTACGGCGGATTTCCTTCGGGATGACCACTCGCCCCAAGTCGTCGATGCGCCTTACAATTCCGGTTGCTTTCATCATAAAACCTCCATTTTAGTCTCTTCATAATTAAATTTTCGGGAGTGTCAGCTAAATAATTAAACGTGGTGCCACAGGAAAAATTGGCACAAACTGGTGGCCACGTTTTCTACATTTGTGATGTTGCTCTCATTTGAAAATCCTGATTTTGTATCCTCTTTGACTGACATTTTTACTGCATTTTCCTGTTATATCATATTTAATTATTTAGATGACACTCCCAAATTTTCGCTGCGGCAGCGCTAATAGTTCGTATATGAGCGTCATCGACAATCAAAAACAAATAGCAAAAAGCTTCAGAAGCAACTGCTTTATTTCATCGCTACCATTCGTAAAAATTGCCGCCATATACGTGATTTGGCATTGCTAATACGGCATACATAACAACAATTTTGCCGCTGGTAAAAAACGCGCCGCACAGCTTTTCCGGACTTTTTTACCACATGGTTTTACATGTTAATCGATTGCATATACACAAATTTAGCAATGCCCGTGATTTTAGCAACGCCTTCATTGTTATTATTTGTGCTAAATTGCCTTTTATGCAGGTTTTTGGCAAGGTTAATTCTGGAGGCGTTGCTAAAGTTCGATATAAATGGTAAAATAAGTGTATAAGAACCTAAATGTCTTAAAAAAATATATCAAATGAACAAGTCGAGGTAATTGAAATAGACGAACTTTTTTGCTACACCAAGGCGAAAAAAATAGAACTTACGTGACAAGAAAACTGCGATAAATTGTAGGTTTTGACGTCGCGTACGACAAAAGCGAAATCGGATACAAAAAATCGTTGACAGTTCGATCAAAGTAAAGCTCTACTATTCAGATGCAAATCCGAGCTATCAAAATGTGTCGTATAGTGGGAAACATCTTTACTGCCGCGATAAATCACACACTTTTACTGTCGAAAGTATATTGCTGCGCTTCAACACAAGTCCAACAAAACTGCGAACCATTCCCTGCAAATTTGCAATCTCCGCGTGACGCCAACTCGAAAAAAGGAAAAATCTTAAGCGCGACTAGTCCGGCGTGGTCATCCGCTGCCAGAGCTTTTTCATAGATCAATATTGCGCCGATAATATATATCTTGGCGCTTTTGGCTACTTCATCTTGTGTCTTCACTTTTACATCCTTCTGTTTTCCTTTACGAAAAGAAAAGCTCACAAAAGAAACGATTTCGCGCTCAAATGCACAAATAAACAAAAGGCGCTCTTTACGCGCTTTTCATATTGCGCGACAGAACAGCTGTAAGTTTTATGCAAGTCCTCTCGCGACTTGGCCAGTGCGGCCACGCACTATTAAAAAGCGCGTTTTAACCTCCGAAAAATCTGAGTTTGAACGCAAAATTTCAGTACCACTGATGTTTGTAACCTGTGCCCACGTCAGCAAAACAACAACCTCGGACTTTTTCTCAAAACCGTCAGAGTCTTTGCGCGACTCAAATTTTATCACCGCAATTTTCTTATCGAAGTTTCCTGGATTGATTACCATAAGCCGCCTCTTACAATAAATTCACCGAATGCATACCCAGAATCGTCTCAACCACGCGGTTTAAGTGGCTCTTATCAACGTAAAAACTGCGGTTATCGTACATATCTTGCACCAACACAAAAACTGCGATTATAAAGGTTTCGTGTTCATCGAGGTCAGCCTCAGAAAGCCCGGTATAATCGCAAATGAAGCGTATTGCAGCCTGCAAAAATGCTGCCAATTCTAAGATTTCTTCTTCGGTCAAACTCCCATAATCAAGCTTTAAATAGTTGGCCAAGTTTTTGATTGTTATCTCGCTAACTTTCACTGTCATCACCTTCCATAAGCCCTGCGGATTTTAACTTTTCTAACAGCAAATTAAAATCTGCTTTTAAGTCTGCGATTGTTGTGGCTACACTTGGGGGTTGATTCCCTGCAATTGGAAAACCGCTTAACTTAGCCCCGTCCAGAACTTCTAAGGTCCCTCCAATGACTAACTTGTCGCCATTTTCTGAATAATTTTTCGTGTTATAGCTCATCTGAAAATCCCCCTAATCACACGGTTGCAGCCATCTTCAAGCCAGCAATCATCTGGTGATTCTGAATTTTGGAATCGCACTCAGCCCAACCGACTATTCCGATTGCGTTTTTGTCGATATATTTTTCTCGCATGAGTTGAATCTCGAGATTTTGAGAAATTTTCATCGCCATTCCCGCAAAATCGCCGTAAAGAACAGGGATGTTTCCGGCTGCTGTGGGTTCCGGCATATTTTCTGAAACATAAACCGGCTTGCCCAAAAGTTGCCACTCAAAGCCCGATGTTATGCCTTTTCCGTAAGCTAAGTAATAGTTACCGTTTCCGTCCTTCGCTTTACGAAGCTCAGCAAATACAGCCTTGTTCATAATCCAGATTGCGTTTTTCTGATACTGTTGAGGAACCGCAAGTTGTAAGCTAATTAAGTTATCGATTTTTGCAGCATTTGCAGCTGTGTAAGTTGTGTTGCCCGTTGCCACTAGGTTTGTTGTCGAGGTCGCGCCTGTCATATGGTTGTTCGCTGAGCCGGTTCCAACAAGCAATTCTTTCTCCCAAAACTCAGCAAACGCTTGCGCCATCTTGTTTGTCAAGAAGTTCGTCACATTGATGTCAACATTGTTCAAAAGTTTGCGGCTGATAACCGATAAAGCGCCGTGTGAGTAGCCTTTGAGCTCGATGGAAGTGAACTTTCCTTGACCGGCAACAAGTGCTGTAAATTCGTCCCCTTGATATGCAACGTTTACGTCGCCGGTTGGGCTGTCCACACCAGTATCGGCGCCATAAACCGGAATTTCCAGCGTGCCCTTGGTGTTAAATTTTTCGACTTTTTCGTAAATAGGGGAAAGCTCCCTAACTTTTTCAATGATTTTTTTCGCAATGGTCGTCGGAACAATCGCGCCATTGCTGCCGTAAGACATTCCGGGGTGGGAGTGTTGATCAAACAACTATATCGATAGATTTATTGACATGAAAGGCCGCGTAAAGGAACATCGTCAAATCAATCATTTCGATGGAGCGGGAAACACAGCAAGTTTTCTGTCTAAATCTTGCAAACCAGTGTCTTTGAGGAAAGTTGTTACTTTCGATCAAATATGTTTCTGATTTTATTTGAATTAGACATTCAGGTGGTATGAAATCACGATAAACACTGTATCGATCGGCGAAAAAGATCTTGACGTTCCAATTTTTCAATCGTTCGCACATTTTTCTAAATATTTCAGCATCTCGGGTGCCACATTCCCAATCGATGAGCTGTTTTGTGGTTCTGCAGTAAGCTTTCCAAACCCAAACTTGTCTTTTTTTGAGCGTAAAAAATGCCACATTTCATCGAGTTCAATCACTACGCTATCGTCAATTGGATCCGGTTTGAAATAGTTTTTTTTTCGCAAAACTCTTCACCCAAACGAACGCCGAATGAACGTTGACTTTAAAAAATTT
>JAZQJR010000142.1:0-1948 GCA_045541715.1 Acutalibacteraceae bacterium | reverse complement strand
CTGTGAAACAACTCGCTCTTTGAGGCCTCGGCCTCGAAGAACACTCCGCTCGAAAGAGCCTGTAAGCGAGCTTCAAGCTCTTTACTCGCTCAACGTGTTCTTTGACATACTGAGACAAAACGGAAATTAAAAATCTGAGGGCATTCTGCGACTATCTCGCGGAAAAGTTGTATCTCTGAGGCTCCGCCTCGAAGATACTCACGCTCGGAAAATTGCAAATTTATTTGCATTTTCGCTCGCTTATTCGTATCTTTGCACCGTAATAACAAAAAGAAAGGAAGCGATATGAGTAAAGATGCACTGAACAGCCTGCGCGACTACCTGACAGGTACCCTCTCGCCGAGCAACATGCTCTGGCTTAGCGTTCAGCTGGCCGACTACGCGCGGAAACAAGAGCTGTTGAAGCCCTACACGATGGCTGAAATCAACGACATGATTGACCGGAGCGAACGTGACATCGACGAGGGGCGCGTGTATGACTTCGACGAGGCAATGGACGAGTTGGAAAAGGAATTTGCAGAAGAAGACCGCAAACTTGCAACGGCCGAGGCTATATGAAATCCATCATCACCGACCTGGCGAAAGAACAGATTCGCCAAATAGCCAAATACATCCGCAAGGAGTTCGGCAAGGACAGGCGCGACAAGTTCATGAAGGAAGTGCGCCAGACGCGCCGTCTCATTGAGAGTAGTCCCAACATTGGCCCTGTAGAGCCTCTGTTAGCCGACCGCGCAGTGATGTACAGAAGCTATGTCATGAACCAGCTCGACAAAATCGTCTATCGTATCGACGGCGACATCATCTATATCGTTGCCTTCTGGGACGTAAGACGAGACCCTGGCACTCTTGCCAACGAAGTCAAGTAGCCCACCCACAGAAAAACAGAAACATTTCCGCCGAGACATCCGCAACAGGATGAACTCGGCTTTTGCTTTTCACTCCCCTCCCTACAGGGCGGGGAGCAGAATGCAGGAAGGGCGGAAATAAAATTCTGAGGGGAAACTTGGAGTTCTCGCGGAAAATGTGTATCTCTGAGGCTTTGCCTCGAAGATACTCACACTCGGAAAATTGCAAATTTATTTGCATTTTCGCTCGCTTATTCGTATCTTTGCACCGTAGAACTAATAAATCGTTAGGATTATGGAAACATCGACACAACATTTCACCGCTCAGGACTGGGCCGAACACGCACAGTTCGTGCAGATGTTCCGCGCTGCCAAGCAGCGCAAGCATGAGTGGCAGGCAAAAATGGAAGCGACATTGGCCGAGAAAGCCGAAAAGATTCGCAGACGCCGTGAAGAGATTGACAAACTGTTTGAGAAATAGGTCATGATTCATCTTGACATCGAGCGCATCAACGAATATGCACCTTACAAGGTGGAGGCCGAGGCCGGCCAGTATATCTTCGAGACAGACCATGGCATCCTCTATGGCGTGTCTTTCGATGAAGAGACAATGCCCGGCTTACTGAAAGCCTATTGGTTCAACCTCGCCAACTACAGCCAGAAGGCCTCGCCGCGCGACGTGAAGATTCGTACCACGGTGATACTCATCATCGAGGAGTTCTTCCGGGCCAATCCCGACATCCTGCTCTACATGTGCGATTCGGCCAATAACCAGCAGGCCCAGCGCAGCCGCCTGTTCCTTCACTGGTTCAATGCCTACGGGCAGCAGGCCGAATACTACACCAGTACGGAGATGGTGAAGGACGGTGACGAAGAGAACTACATTGCGCTTATCGTCAAGCGCAGTCACCCGCAGCTGCAGACCGTCATTGACGTGTTTAACAAGCAAATCGCCATGTTCCGCGCCAACAAGCCGCAGTAACAGCACTTCCCGCTTACTCAGAGAAAAATTTCCGCCGAGACATCCGCAAGGATGCCCGGCGGTTTCCGTTTTGTCTCACGTATGTATATATAATATAAGGTAAAGACAATATCAAACAATT
>JAZQJR010000141.1:0-2321 GCA_045541715.1 Acutalibacteraceae bacterium | reverse complement strand
TGAGATACTTCTGTTCTGCTTTTGGTCTTGCTTCGATAAGGGGTGATTTTTGCTAGACTTTTTCGGCAAAACGGAATTCGTGTGCAACTTGGTAAGTCCTTGATAGCCGCTATTTGCCGTTAGTTGTGCTCCTGAATTATTTGCTATTTTTTCATGTTTCATGCTGCATGTTTATTTTCGCAAGAGGTCTATTATATCACGAAGCGCTGGTCTGCTCAAATTTGAGGGTGCCATAATCAAAATATTTGCCATATGGATTTTATCAAATAAAATTTAGTGGTGCATTTTTTAGAAGTGCATAAGCACCTTTATAACACACTTCTGAGTCCGCAAAACAAGAGCCAGAGCAATCTTAACGCACCTTTACAAAATTATCAACCAAAAACTAAAACCATTCGTAATTTTCGTGAAAAGCCAACAGGTATCCTATAGAAGCTTTTATGCTATACTAGCTTTAATAAAATGTAAATATTGTCAAGCAACCTCAAAAACAGCACGCAAAGCGTTCCCAAAAAGCTTCTAAAAATGCAGTAGTTTGCGTAAATATTATCTCTGGTTTTTTCAAGTTGTTTCACTGTAGCATGTGCTTTCTCAGAGGGCCCTATCTTGACTTCTCTCAAAAAATGGAAGATAATCTAAACAATAGCTGCGGCGGCTCGGGCGCGAAAAATAATATTTTTCGCGCTCAACAAATCAAAAATTCTTTTTTGATTTGTCGCCAGGAAAATGTAATTTTCCTGGCCGAGCCGCCCTGCTTTAACTAAACCTTCAGAAAGAGGAAAACACATGAACTTACTCGAGATAACAAAAGCGATAATCATCGGCATTGTGCAAGGCATCACGGAATGGCTGCCGATAAGCAGCACGGGACATATGATTTTGCTGGACGAATTCATCAAGCTGAACGTGACAAAATCATTTTTAGACATGTTCTTGGTGGTGATACAGCTGGGCTCGATTTTGGCAGTGGTTTATCTGTACTTTCACAAACTAAATCCGTTTTCAAGCAAGAAAAGCGCCATCGAACGTAAGGAAACCATTTCGTTGTGGCTAAAGGTCGGAGTAGGATGCATACCGGCGGCAGTTATCGGTTTTCTGTTCGATGATTTAATTCATGAGAAACTCTATAGCCCAATGACGGTCGCAATAACGCTAATTCTATATGGTGTATTTTTCGTATTAATAGAGCGTCAAAAACGAGCTTGTCCGATAACAGACCTTGAGAAGCTGGACTATACAACAGCGCTTTTGATAGGTTTCTTTCAGGTGTTGGCGCTAATTCCAGGTACATCTCGCTCCGGCGCAACGATAATCGGTGCGGCACTGCTGGGGGCCTCAAGGACTGTTGCCGCCGAGTTCTCATTCTTCCTTGCAATTCCGGTCATGTTTGGAGCAAGCGGCTTTAAATTCTTGAAATACATATTAAAAGTTGGCCCGAGCTTCTCGGCAACGGAGTTGGGAATCCTATTTTTCGGCATGCTAGTCGCATTTTGGGTGTCGGTGTGGGCTATAAAATTTCTCATGAGCTACATCCAAAAGCACAATTTCAAGGCATTTGGCTACTACAGGATAGTCTTAGGCGCAATCGTTCTTTTGTACTTCTTAGCCTTAAAATGATGGGAACTCTCGGAAAACATATATGTAGATATGTATGATATATCGGCAACGTGGGAGGCGTTGTTAAATTAGCATAGGTGCGAGCCAATACAAGGTAAAATTAACTGCTAAAAAGTCTTATAAGTAAGCGCTTTTTCCGATTTTAGAAACACCACGTGGAAAAGAAGAATAAAATGCCTGACATTCGGGTAGTGCTCTGCTTGAGTTGTCAACGCATTACCGGTGCAAAAAGTGCCCTAAGTAGATCTTTCTTTTCGTTTGAGCGCTTCTATCGGGCCGCGAGGCCAACGAAAATAATATTTATTTTCGTTGTGGCCCATAGCTCAACAAAGTTGAGCCATGGGCTGGCCGAAGGCCCTGCGGGCCTTCGGTGCCTCGCGGCGCTCAGAAGCTGCTCACTTAGGCACTTTTCGCGTTTGTGTTTTTTGACGTTTTCTTTTTGAGAAAATCGTTTTATTTGAGCAAATGCGCGAAAATAGTATCAAAGCTTGAACTCAAGGTGTTTCTCGTGTTAAAATGAAGTCTGTTAATAAGTGCGCCAGTAGCTCAGCTGGATAGAGTGTTTGGCTACGAACCAAGAGGTCAGGGGTTCGAATCCCTTCTGGCGCGCCACGTACGTCTATAAATTTTTAATTCCTTTTCTTTTTAATTAAATACTAGTAGGGCACCCTTCGGGGTGCCTTGCTAGTTTCTGCAGCCTTTTT
>JAZQJR010000140.1:0-11420 GCA_045541715.1 Acutalibacteraceae bacterium | reverse complement strand
GGCCAAAGAAAATATTTTTTTTTTTGTGCCCCGGCCCTCATCTTCGTTGGGCTGGGGGCTGGCCGAAGGCCCTACGGGCCTTCCGCGCCTCGCGGCGCCTCTGAGGTTTGATTATGGCAACTCCCTCGTACCCACATATATTGACTTTTTAATGCAGGAGGAATAAAATTGTAAGTGCTTTTATTAAGGAGTTATAAAATGGACGATAAAAAAAATTCATGGAATTTTGAAAGTGCTAATTTTTTTAGTGAATCTAAAACAGAATATAAACTGACTCAAAAACAAGAAATATACATCTTTTTTAAAAGAGGTCTTGATTTTTTTATTTCTCTTTTGGTGTTGATTGTTTTTTCTCCATTATTTTTATTTTTAGCCCTGATCATAAAACTCACCTCAAAAGGATCAGTGATTTTTTCTCAAAAAAGGGTTGGGCAATATGGCAAAGTTATATATATTTATAAGTTTCGTACTATGAGCGCCTCTGCGCCGCATAGCAAGTCCACAAGCGACTTCGTAGACGCACAAAAATACGTTACTAAGTTTGGCAAGTTTTTGCGAGCAACAAGTCTTGACGAAATTCCGCAGCTTTTAAATGTTTTAAAAGGCGACATGAGCATAATAGGGCCACGGCCGTTAATTTTAGATGAAATTTTCGTACACAAGTTGAGAGAGAAAAACGATATATATCTGATAAAACCGGGTCTTACCGGTTTGGCTCAAGTAAACGGAAGAGACTTTTTAAACGCTGAAGATAAGGTTAAGTTTGATACGCAATATCTTCATAATATGTCGCTGTTTTTGGATTTGAAAATTTTCATGAAGTCGATAATGGTGGTCTTTAAACGCCAAGGCTCATTAGATGCCCAAAGATAGCGATACAGCTAAATTTATAATTGACATCGCAACGAAAAACAAAATTATTCGCCCCTCAAAAGATACGCTTCAGCTGGAAAAGATACATTTGCCTTTCCATTCGAAGTAGGAGAGATGTTCCTTTTAGCGTTATCTTTGAGGGGCTCAAATTTTATTTTTTTACTTAGGCTACTATATCTAAAGCCTTCTCATTAAAGACCGTTCTTTTTTCCTTCGGCAAGCGTGAGAGGGTTTCATCCATATCTGCTAACTTCATATTGCGCTTATTTAAGTAGGCAGAGTAGTCGGCGCTGCAGGTGTTTTTCGCGGAGATGAACCTCGGCAAGGAGTAACCCCAGGGCGATTTCTTGTACACATCACTGATGTTGTTCTCGAAAATTTCGTAGAGTGGTTTAAGCTTATATTGCGCACCGTATTTTTCATTCAAATGGTGGAGGAAGAGCTCGGTGCAAAGGTTACCGGCGCCTCGACCCATGCCGAAGACGGAAGAGTCGATGATAAGTTTTCTTTTTGTGTCAAGACCGACGAGTGTTTGCGCATTCGAAAAGGCCAGTTGCAGATTGTTATGAGAGTGATATCCCAGCGAAATTTCTGGTGCAAGGTTTTTATCGATGAAATCGAACATTTCAAGGAGCTTGTCCTTCTGCAAAATGCCAAGGGTGTCAACAATATAAAAGGAGTATGGCTTCAGCTCGTTCACCATTTCGAGCATCTCTTTCAGTTCATCAAGGCTGTAGCCAGGCGTGTTCGCCGGTTGATATGAAACCTTGTAGCCCTTTTGCATGAGTCTCTTGCAAAGCTTTATCGCGCACTCTGCCTCGCCGTACTGAAACGATATCCGAATTAGCTTGATATTCTTCAAAGTGCATTCTGGGATGAACTCTTCTATGCCTTCTTTATATCGCAACAATGCGCAAAAGCCGGCATTCGGATGTGAATCCAAGATTTTGTCGAGTTTTTCCAGGTCATTATAGACTGCCTTATCTTTGTCCTCTTTTGCAAATGGACTAAAATAGCCGCACTCGATCAAATCAACGCCGGCCTCAGCCAAATTGTTTCTAATTTCAGGGATGTTTTTTTCACCGAAGGTCCAATCGTTCACATAGCCGCCATCGCGCAAGGTGCAATCAAGATTAATAACGCTTTTGTCAGTTATGGCCTGCGTTGGTAGCTCATCGTGCATAGCGGGAGCAAAGTTAACAACGTTTTTGTTGGTTGTTTCTTGGAGTGTCAGCCTGTCACGCATGGTGCAATCAAGGTTAATAACGCTTTTGTCGGTTGTCGCCGGAGTCACTAGCCTGTCGTGCAAGATGCAATCAAGGTTAATAACGTTTTTGTTGGTTGTTTCTGGGAGTGTCAGTCCGTCGTGCAGGGTATCATCAAAGTTAACAATGTTTTTGTCGGTGGTTCTCGGAAGTGCTAGCTCGTCGCGCAGGGTGCAATCAAGGTTAATAACGCTTTTGTTGGTGATATCCTGGGTTGCTAGCAGGTCGCACGTGGCATTATTAAGATTAATAACTTTTTTGTCAGTTGTCTCCGGGGTCATTAGCTCGTCGCGCAAGGTATCATCAAAATTAATAACGCTTTTGTCAGTTGTCGCCTGCGTTGGCAATTCATCGTGCATAGCGGGAGCAAAATTAACAACGTTTTTGTCGGTGATATCCTGGGATGCTAGCTTGTCGCACGTGGCATTATTAAGATTAATAACGTTTTTGTCCGTTGTCGCCAGAGTTGGAGTTGCCAGGCCAATGTTCAAAACGCCAAGTGCCATCGCCAAGAAAGAAATCATTGCTTTTTTCATTAGAAGGTCTCCTTGTAAAGTTATTTTTTGATGCCTTGGATCGCTCCACGCAAAGGAAGTGACCTAATGATATCGAAAAGCAAAAATAATGTCAATCTTTGTCGAGAACAAAAATGAGAGGCCTAGCGAAAGCGAAATAATAGACTTAGCGCTGCTACTTTTTGTTTGAGTTTAAATATTTTTCACAAATAAACTTGGCTGCCTCCGGATTCAGCGACGCCAGCAGCTGCTCTACGGTTTCACGTATAGTAGGTCTCATTACAAATGTATCGCCGTTCTGTGTGCGCATTGTTATACCAGGTGCAACTGTTAGAGAATTAGCTCGATTAACCGTAACGTTACGGCTTAAGTCTTCTTCGTTGCATTCAGATACGGTTAAAGTAATGTCTCCGACGTCAATATCTACAGCTCCGGTGCCGGTAATCGTCGCACGACCTGCTCCTTCGTGAAATAACTCATTGTCAGAAAAAGAATGAACGTGCGTGTTTTGTCCAGCCTCAATATACTGATTTTCTCTAGCTCGGATCATCTGCGGGGCGCCAAGATCATTTTGTTGTGCAGGTTTCCCGGCTAATATTGCTCTTGCTGCTATTTCTTCTCTTTCTCTTGCTAGGCTTTCTCTTGCTTCAGTTTCCTCTTCAAAAGCGTCGATTTCTGCCGGGTTATCCATAAGCCGTTGCCTATCTAGTTCACGATTATCGTTGGCGAAAGCCTCGGATAGCCCTAACGCCAAATCGTGGTTATATGATCGCGTTAACACAGCCTCTAACCTTGAAGACCAGTTAGGATCATTTCTTAGCTGTTCATTTGCTCTTTCTCTTACTTCTCTTTCTCTTGCTGCTCTTTCTCTTGCTACACTTTCTCTTGCTGCTCTTTCTCTTGCTACGCTTTCTCTTGCTTCAATTTCCCTTTCCATAAAAGCTTCAAAAGCGTCGATTTCTGCCGGGTCAGCCATCAGACGCTGCCTATCTCGTTCACGATTAGCGTTGGCGGCAGCCTCGGATAGCCCTAACGCCAAATCGTGGTTATATGCTTGCGTTAACACAGCCTCTACCCTTGAAGACCAGCTAGGGTCATTTCTTAGCTGTTCATTTGCTCTTGCTCTTATTTCTCTTGCTTCTCTTTCTCTTTCTTCTCTTGCTCTTTTTATAATTTTCTCTTCAATAAAAGCTTCAAAACCGTCGATTTCTGCCGGGTCATCCATCAGACACTGCCTATTTCGTTCACGATTAGCGTTGGCTTCCTCCACGGATAGCCCTAACGCCAAATCGTGGTTATATGCTCGCGTTAACACGGTCTCTAGCCTTAAAGGCCAGCGAGGGTCACGTCTTAGCTGTTCATTTGCTCTTGCTCTTATTTCTCTTGCTTCTCTTTCTCTTGCTTCTCTTTCTCTTTCTCTTTCTTCAGCTTCGCGCACTGCTAGATCTATAGCGTCGTCATAATCATAATAGGTATTTTGAGCCTCCATATGAAGCGCAATTAGTTCGTTAAGGAAGGCATCATCAACAACACCACCGTTTGCACTGACTCTCTCGGCAAGAGCGCGATATCCAACTACAAAGCGCGCGTAAGTCGAAGCAACGTCAGCCGCGAGATCCCTCAAGTTATAGTGGATAGCACGATCCACTAAACGCCCCATATAGAACTCGGCGCAACGAGCCTCCTCAGTGATCCGCTCCACGGCATCACAGTCCTCGGACGGCTTATAGTTAGAGGGCTTGCCCTGTTCATAAAGCCACTTATTTATAGCAAAAACAGTATGGAATAAACCACTATCAATTTTGCCAGTGCTGATAATTTGTTGCAAACAATTCGCATATTCCTTTATGAGTTCTTCTGGTACACCATCATCCCGCAGCCTATCCAGATCGCTTCGTAAATTCTGACTCAGTTCTTTAATTAAACTACTTGGTCGCTGGTTGATGTTATCTAAGATTGCGTCTACGTAGTTGTAACTCAAAGTCGCATCATATAATTGTTGTTGCTGCTGCCTATCTTGATTTTGTGTATTGTCATTAGCTGCTTGCTGCACGTTGACTATCGGTGCCACCGGTTGAGGGGCTGGCAGATTGCCTCCTCCTCCAAAACCAAACATGTTTAAAACTGAAAGCCCTAAGCGGCCAATTGAAGACCACATTCCCCCTGAAACGTCCGCCAAATCCTCAACACTTAGCGATGTTTTTAGCTCGTCCGCAGTGAAGTTAAATCCATGTTCCTTCGCCAAAGAAATTAATTCCTTAGCTTTCGCCTCGTCTGAGTTTTTCCCTCCGACTACTTTTTCGACCTCTTGGGCCAGTTGTTGGTTCTTCGAGATCTCCTCGAAAAACGCAATTGATTGTGATTTTGACATACACAAGTCCTCCTTTAAAATAAAATTCCTCCCCATTGTAACACAGTGTGTAAAAAAACGCAACCATTGCATTCGAATTTATTTATTTTGCGACCGGATTGCATCAAATCCGGCCGCACTATACCGCGCGGCCGGCCTAAAATCAAGCTCTATTGATCAGCCCAGAGCAGAACTTGGCTTTTCTTGAAAAAATTATAAAAAGTTTTGTACGAAATCAACGAGGTCTTGGCCGGTCAACCCAAAGCGTTCCATTGCCCAAACAAGCACATTTTTAAGTCGTGGGTTATTAAAGTGCAAGTTGCTCCGATGAACAGGTGTCTCTTGCGCTTCAGTTGTGTTGGAATTGAAGATTTGCTCCAAGCCATTTGCTGCGCGCTCTGACTCTCGGTTAAAGTTGTCCTCTTCAATAGCTAAGTCAATAGTTTCTTCGCGGGTTGCGCCCATCGTAAATTCTGTCCCGTTTTGTGTGCGCATTGTTGTGCCCGAGCTGACTGTGACACTATTTGCCATAGCAACTGTGACGCTATTTGCCATATTAACCGTGACATCACGCTCAACCTGCTCCAAACTCGAGCCAGACACCTCTATCGAACCGCCGTCAATAACAACGCCACCATCACCGTCGTGAGTTAACAGATTGGCTGAAGTAGAAGCAATAGTAGTGCCCTCATAAGCATTAATTCTGTTTGGGCCGTCTGCATTAATAACAGCGCCGCCAGTCACGTTAATCTGGCCACGATCCGCGGAATGCGTTACTGTAGCATCACTAGAAATGTTGATTCCGCCGTTGCCTACGGCAGTAACCGCGAGTGAAACGGCACCATTGACCGCCACAGCATTAGCATTCTCGATAGTTACATCACGGCCTACTACACCATCTCCAGCGGCAGCACCAATGAGGATATCAGCGCTGTCACCAAAGGGATCAATGCGAACACCGCCCATGCCTTGATGTTCTACCTCATGTTGCGAAAATGACGTAATATGGCTGTCTTCTCCCGCGGTGATATGGTTAATACCTTCAGTTGTAATCATCGTATTACCGGTAACGCGAAGATTTCCTCCAGGTGCAGAGTGTGTAACGTCGCACGGGCAATTAATATATGCTTGCTGTGCACCGGTAATAATAGCAGTTCCAACTTCATTAAGAAATACATTGCGAGGGGCATAAACAGGTGCTTCCTGGGGACCGCGGTCCGGGTTCTGCAATACGGGCGGAGCAACAAAGATCTCCGGCAGCTCACCCACAGTGCGGCCGCCGGGACGGGCAATCTCCACCCCGCCGGAACCCATGACTAAAGAGAGGCCGCTACCAAGGACATCAGTTTTACCACCACCAAAGACGGTCGTCGGACGGTCTCCATGGATATGTACGGTCTGCTGCCCCGGGCCAGTGACATGCACCTCACGGTCGCCGTGGACAAACACGCCCCTCTGTCCCGGGCCATTGACATGCACCTCACGGTCGCTCGCAACCTCAACCCGACCACTATCACCGGTAACGAGGAGACCGCCAGGCCCTTGAACTCCAATATAGTGGCCAGCATCGACAGTATGCCAGCCGTCGAAAACCCATTGTTGCTGTTGTTCAGCCTGCGCAGGGGCATTTTGTTGCCCAGGTTGTTCTTGGTGCCCCTCAGCCCCTTGTTGCTGTTGCCCAGGTTGTTCGTGGTTCCCCTCAGCCCCTTGTTGCTGTTGCTCAGGTTGTTCATGGATCCCATCAGCCCCTTGTTGCTGTTGCCCAGGTTGTGCGTTGCCTTCTTGACGACCAGCCTCAGCTTGTCCACCTGGAACTTGAATTTCTTGGTGGTTGTCTCCATCCATAGCGCTAGCTTCCATGCTAGACATGGCAGCGCCGCCAACTCCTAGACCGGCCAGCAGAGCCATCGCCATGAGACTTGACTTGAAGCCACCTTTACCGCCGCTCACCTCGAGCAGTTCTTCCGGTGAAAGCGACTTTTTGAGCTCTCCTTGAGCACTCGCTGCTTCCTTTTGTGTGAAGTTAAATCCATGTTCCTTCGCCAAAGAAATTAATTCCTTAGCTTTCGCCTCGTCTGAGTTTTTCCCTCCGACTACTTTTTCGACCTCTTGGGCCAGTTGTTTGTTCTTCGAGATCTCCTCGAAAAACGCAATTGAGTGTGATTTTGACATGCATAAGTCCTCCTTTAAAATAAAATTCTTCCTCATTGTAACATTTTGCGTAAAAAAACGCAAACAGTGCTTTAAATTTATTTGTTTCACCAGCAAGTTGCAGCAAAATCCGGCCGCACTATACCGCGCGGCCGGCCTAAAATCAAACTCTATTGATCCGCCCAGATCAGAACTTGGCTTTTCTTGAAAAATTTTCGAAAAAGTGTTGACTTATAAAAAAGATCACCCAGACTCAATCAAGAGCCTGGGTATTATAATTTTTAAGGAAAGTTTTACTGGCAGCCGCCAGAACCACCAAACAAAGAGCCAAGGGAAAAACTCCAAAGTGCCACTATAACGGATATAATGAAGTTAAGCGCTTGTGCATTGCGTTCTCTCCCTAACGGAAGACCCATAGCACGTTGAAGGTTCTCTAGGGTCTCTTGTGCAGTGTGGCCTATCGTGAATGTTGTGCCGTCCTGTATATGCGTGGATATACCAGGTGCAACTGTTAGAGAATTAGCTCGATTAACCTTAACGTTACGGCTTAAGCTTTCGTCGCATTCAGATACGGTTACGTCTCCAACGTCGATATCGACAGAGCCAGGTCCGGTGATTTTAGCCTCTCCTTCTCCTTCGTGAGTTAACTCGTTGTTAGAAAAAGAATGAACGTGCGTGTTTGGTCCAGCCTCAATATGCTGATTTCCACGAGCTCGGATCATCTGCGAGGCACCAAGATCATTCTGTTGTGCAGGTTGGGGAGCAATTGCTTCTCTTGCTTCTCTTGCTCTTGCTATTGCTTCTCTTGCTCTTGCTATTGTTTCTATTGCTTCTCTTGCTCTTGCTTCTCTTGCTCTTGCGTCTCTTGCTCTTGCTTCAATTTCACCATCAATAAAAACCTCGAAATTACCAATTTCTGATGGGTTAGTTAGCAGCATTTGCCTATCTCGTTCACGGTTTGCTTGGGCCGTATGCACGGGTAGATCTAACGCAGCGTCTATTCTTCTTTCAGTCTCTTCAGGCGTCTGTGCGCTAACGACACGGTTGCAACTGCCACCAATAGTGCACGTTCCTCCAACTGCCACCGCCAACCCCATAGCAACCAGCTTTTTAGCAGCTCTGTTGCAGACAGCGTTGATGTCCTCGTAGACGAATTTGTTTTTTTGCATATATACATTTCTCCTTTTCGGTTTATTTCGTCATTTAAATCAAGACTCTAAATACACCCTGTTAGTTAGCCGCGTTTTTTCCCCAGCCAACTATGCCATTTTGGCCAAAAAGCACAGTGATACGGGTAAGAAAAGGCGATATAGTAATGGTCGCACCGTTATCACAAATGACTTCATCTCCAACGCATATAATCTTTTTTCCATGGGTGTTACAAATAGCGCCTTTTTCGATGACTAGAAAAGATTCTCCGGCATGAACATGCTTTTTTTTAGTTAGCGTCTGGCTTTTTGATGCATTGCCTTTATTGGGACTCGATAAGCAGCCTCCTGCAAAAGCGCTTTGAGAAAAAGAAGAGCCGCATAACCCGACCAACCCTATAACAACGAGCTTTTTAGTCGCGCTGCTGCAGACAGCTTTGATGGCCTCGTGAACGAATTTGTTTTTTTTGCATATATATATTTCTCCTTTATGTTTGATTTCGCTTTTAATTATATCGCAGTTCAGCTGAAATGTCAAGTGTTTTTTGTGGATTGCTTCCGTTTCGCCGTGCTGAGTACAAATTAAATCGTACCGCCTAAAGCAGAACTTGGCTTTTCTTGAAAAATTTTCGAAAAAGTGTTGACTTCTCAAAAAAGATGCGATATCATTAACATTGTCGCTGAGCGGATGTGAACGCTCTTAGGCAGCGATGACCGCGTGGGAGCATAGCTCAGCTGGGAGAGCACCTGCCTTACAAGCAGGGGGTCACAGGTTCGAGCCCTGTTGCTCCCACCACCCAGATGGCCCGGTAGTTCAGTTGGTTAGAACGCTAGCCTGTCACGCTAGAGGTCGACGGTTCGAGCCCGTTTCGGGTCGCCATCTTTTGCCTTTGTAGCTCAGTCGGTAGAGCAGAGGACTGAAAATCCTCGTGTCGATGGTTCGATTCCGTCCGAAGGCACCATTTAAATTTGCGGATGTAGCTCATCTGGTAGAGCGCCACCTTGCCAAGGTGGAGGTAGCGAGTTCGAGCCTCGTCATCCGCTCCATTTGTTTCTAAATGAATGGAGCGATATCTATTTTTACAACGGTTGCGAGAAGAATTTGTGTATTTACATACGTTCTTTTTTTGTCTGTCGCATTAACTGGTTGCGTTTTTAGTAATTATAACAACGACACTTCAATTGCTACTAGCGAGAATGGTTCGTGTATCAATTGGCGTGGAAATTTCGAAAATGGCAACAAAGTTTATGCGGTGCAGGTTGGCGAATTAAGTGGCATTAGACAGCTTGCAGTGGCTGCGGTAGATGAGCCGTGCGATACGAAAATTAATTTTTCTATCAATGTGAAAAATGGTAAAGCAAAGCTGGTTTTGGTCGATCCAAATTTGAGCGTGACAATTTTGAAGGAAGTAACGTCTCAAGGTGAGTCCGCATATAATGACAATATCTCGGTAAGATGCCTTAAAGGACGAAATCTTCTCAAGGTTGTTGGCGAAAATTACACTGGCGATTTTAAGATCACTCAAGAAGGTCCGTTTTTGTTTCAATACGAAGGATCTTTATTTGGAAGTAAAGCATCCTCGCTAGAAGGTAATTTCGATAATGTGTCTGATGAAGAATTTCCTTTTGGCTCAAGGCAAAGGATAGAATCCGTTTAAGTTTTACTAAGTTATCATTTACATTTTAAATTTGGCGCCATAGCCAAGTGGTAAGGCATGGGTCTGCAAAACCCTGATCCCCAGTTCAAATCTGGGTGGCGCCTCCAGTTTTCAAGAGCTCTCATGTTGGGTGGGGGCTCTTTGTTTTATGTAAACGTCTTGCTGAACGAACATATGCGGGCCGCGAGGCCAAAGAAAATATTATTTTCTTTGTGGCCCAGAGTTCAACTTCGTTGAGCTCTGGGCTTGCCGGAGACCCGTAGGGCCTTCGGCGCCTCGCGGCGCCCTTAGCACGCAGCTAGGTACTCCAAATTAGCGTAAAGATCTTGTAATTAATCCATATTTGTGATATAATTTAATCACACTAAAAAGTTAGGAGATTTATTTATGAAGATTAAAAAAGTAGTTTCATTTGGTCTAGCAGCGCTAATATTGGCAGTGCCGGTGATGAACAAAGTTGGCTTTGCCGCGGCTGAAAATAAAACTGTTGAAAAAAGGAGCACTAATATGGCTGTTGAGAGAACTTACATTATGCTTAAGCCCGACTGCATCGAGAGGGGCTTGGTTGGCGAGGTTATTTCGAGAATCGAGAAAAAGGGCTACAAAATCGTCGATATGAAGATGATGAACCTTGACGAGAAGATTCTTCGCGAGCATTACGCACACATCGCGGATAAGCCGTTCTTCTCTGGCATCGTTGAGTATATGACTTCCGGCCCAGTCATCGGCATGGTTATCGAGGGGCAAAATGCGGTAAAAGGTATGCGCATCATCATGGGTGCAACGAAATTTGAGGAGGCTACAGCAGGCACGATTCGTGGAGATTATGCTTTCTGTACTTTGGAGAATATCATCCACGGTTCGGATTCCATTGAGAACGCTGAGATTGAAATCAATAGGTTCTTTGGCTAAAATCCAAGCTACAATGACGGCGCCGCGCGATATAGTGTGGCGCTTTTTTTGAGTACAAAAAGATCTCGTTTTAGCTATAATTTTTCTCAATCCAACTAAATGTATAACTTTAATTGATAAATGAGCATTGCGGAGATCACGCAAATAATGACAACTTGCTGCTAAGAATTTTTTGGGGATTCTAAAATAATCAAACGTGATATAATCGAAAGAAAAGGACGGTAATAGCTATGTGCAAGTGTAAAAAATGCGAGTCAAATGAATACGTAAAAGCTGGCTTTGTAAAGGGCGAACAGCGCTACAAATGTAAAAAATGCGGATGCCAATTTGTTCCCACAAGGCATAAAGTCAAGAGCAATCAAAAAAACTCCTGGCGGTATGGATGTACGCACATGGTTATTCATTTATAACTATCGCCAATTTTTTTAAGTAAATGACTGGTTTGCAAGATTTAGACGAAAAACATGCTGCGTTTCCAGATAATTCGAAATGATTGATTTAACAATGTTCCTTTACGCAGCCTTTCATGTTAATAAATCTATCGATAC
>JAZQJR010000139.1:0-8700 GCA_045541715.1 Acutalibacteraceae bacterium | reverse complement strand
ATAGGGCGGTCTTGACGCTGGATAACGTTGATGTTACGACGGATTCTGGTTTGCTGAGCGCCTCGATTGGAAGTGGCGACTTGGATGTCGTGCTGAACGGTACCAACTCGATCACCTCGAACAAAACTGCCATTTTGACTTCCAGCAACAACATAAGATTTGTCGGCTCGGGTACGCTCACCATTAGCCAAAACACTGAGAATAGCGCCATTTCGACGTTGTCTGGCGGAAATATTGAGTTCGCGACGGACTCAGATATAACCATAAATCAAGCCGCCGCGGCCCCGGCGATAAACTCCTCGGGCAACCTTGCCGTGACTAGCGGTAACGTCAATGTCGTGCAAAGTGGCGCGGCTGAGGCGGTTGCTGTTGGCGGAAGTACCACGATTAGCGGCGGCGCCTTGAATATTACTCAAAACGCTGACGCCAACGCCGTAAACACCGCTGGCGCCCTTAATATTGACTCTGGCCGCCTCGCGACGAGCAACACTGGTGCAACTGGTAACGGCTTGAATGTCGCCGGAGCTATCAATCTCACCGGCGGTATGGTTGAATCGGTTATCGGCGGCTCCTCAACGGGTATCCCGGTCTATGGCGGCGAGGCCATCACGATAAATGGCGCGAATGTTAGAGCGATTGGTGCTGCCGGAAGCACTCCGTATGGTATCTCTACGGCAGCCGGAAAAAATATCGTTATCCATCGTGGTAGCGTAGTTGAGGCAGTCGGTAACACCAATGCGATTAACCCGGCGAACTTGATCATCGACGACAGCGTGGATTGGGTGGCTCTCGCGGGTCAATCTGCGGACACGGCAGCTCGCTTAGCTGAGGTTAAAGGCAGCGACATCAAACGAGCCATAACGGACGGCGGCTATGACTTTGTTCGCCTGTACAACGAGATCGTTTTGCTCCCAAACGCTGTGACCTACGACCGAAACACCGCCGCAAGAGAGCACACAGAAATCACCGTCGTGCTTGGTCTAAACGGAAATATGCTCACGGAAATCGGCGAAGGCAACACCGCTCTACAAGTCGGTCGCGATTACGTCCTAAACTATAACGGCGCAGACTTGATTTCGGTCACGTTCCAGGTCCGAGAGTATCTCGAGATGCTATCCGTTGGAACGCACATTCTGACATTTAGATTCAACAACGGTACAACAGCTGACTTCGCCCTCAACGTAGTCGATACAAGTGTAGCGTAAATAAAAAACGAGGAGCAGCTCCGCGATATAGTGGAGCTGCCCTTATTGCTAAGAATTTAGTTTATACCTAAAAATACGCCGCAAAGGAAAACTATCAGCGTGCCGATGATGAACACATACTTTGACAGCGGGATGAACCACTTGCCGATGGCTTTTTTGCGGCCTTTGTTTATTTGCTCGAGGACAAACTCTGAACGGCAAACCCAAAAGAACATTACTCCTGCGAGAAGTGCGCCGAGCGGAACCATGTAATCGGAGACAACATCCATCCACTTGCCGACCACTTCGCCGCTCTCGATGAATAGACTTATCGCGGCTGAAATTAGGATGATCGCAGTTGCGGCGCTTTTTCGAGATAGCTTGAAACGCATTTGGAAGACCTCGATTGGCACCTCGAAAAGGTTGATTATCGAGGTTATCGCGGCGAATAATATCGCGACGAAGAAAACGGTCTCGAGAAGGAAGCCGAATGGCATCTTGGCAAAAACTTGAGGCATGGCGACGAACAATAACGATGGGCCGGCTTGGGACTCCAGGCCGAACGAGAACATCGCAGGAATAATCGCGAGAGCCGCAACAACTCCGGCCAAAATGTCGAAAATGACAACGTTCTTTGCGCAATTAACTATGTCCTCGTCGTCGCTAAGGTAGCTGCCGTAAATTAAAGTGCCAGAGCCTGCTAGCGACAGTGAGAAAAAGGCTTGCCCCAGTGCGTAAATCCAGGTTCGCGGAAGTAGGAATTGCTCGAAGTTGAAGCGGAACAGGTATGTATATCCCTTGAGTGCGTCGGGCAAGAGCGCTGCTTGAATGGCCAAGACGATAAACAAGATGAAAAACAGCGGCATTAACACTTTGTTGAGCCTCTCGATGCCGTTTGACACGCCGAAAATCATTATCAGCAGCACGATGAGAAACCCCAATAAATGGCTCGGCACGTTACCTAAGTTACCGGAAATGCTCGAAAATAATGTTGTTGCACTTTGTGAGGCCAACTCACCAGAGAGACTTGCAAAGAAAAACCGGATTATCCAGCCAACAACGACTGAGTAACCAATAGCTATGCACAGCGAGCCAAACGCCGGAATAAGGCCTAAAAACTTGCCAAAAGAACTGTTAAAGCGCATCTTTGTGGCCTTGGAGAAAGCGCCTATTGGGCCAGCCTTCATCGCCCTGCCAAAGGCCATCTCTCCAATGACACCGGAAAAACCAAGCAAAAGCGTGAAAATAATGTACTCGATGAGAAAAATCGCGCCGCCGTGTTGGCCAAGCCTGTACGGGAACATCCATATCGTTCCGATGCCGACAGCCGAGCCGACGCACGACCAAATAAAGCCCATTTTCGTTTTAAAGGTCTCGCGTGAGCTATTTTTTGCGACTTGTTTAGAACTCTCTGCCATATGTTGAGCGCCTCCCGGATGGGTGAATTAAAAAATGGCTCCCGTGCGTAACACAGGAACCAATCCATATGGTGGAGATAAGCGGGATCGAACCGCTGACCCCCTGCTTGCAAAGCAGGTGCTCTCCCAGCTGAGCTATATCCCCGTATTAAGACGCTATTAAATAAAAATGGTGGAGGTAAGCGGGATCGAACCGCTGACCCCCTGCTTGCAAAGCAGGTGCTCTCCCAGCTGAGCTATACCCCCATATCTAGTTCATCGCCGACAAGTAAGCCTTTTGGTGGAGATAAGCGGGATCGAACCGCTAACCTCTTGAATGCGATTCAAGCGCTCTCCCAATTGAGCTATACCCCCACAATACATCGCCGACAAGTGAACCTCTTGGTGGAGATAAGCGGGATCGAACCGCTGACCTCTTGAATGCCATTCAAGCGCTCTCCCAGCTGAGCTATACCCCCAGGCTAAATCCACCGCCAACGCCTTGCTATTATAGCATTAAAAAGTATATATTGCAAGCGCTTTTTTATGTTTTTGGAAAATTTTCTTTGGGTAAAATTTTAGGATTGCCCTAGCCGAGCATTTAAATGAAACTTGAGAGACAAAATGCGGATTTCAGGTGAGGAAAATTCTTTTTAGCGCGAGCAAATAGATTGAAGGCGTTAACAAAAATTTTTAAGACAGTCTTAGCTGTTTCAAGTGATCAAAAAAAGCATTTGGACCTTCGGCGTAAAGGCGGAATGTAGTGTCGCAAGTCAGAGTTTACACCTTCAACGGTGTAGGTCTGGCTTTTATTTTTTAGCGACGTATGAGCGCCTTCATAGCACACTTCTGAATACGCCGAATACGCGTCAGAGTAGTATTGACGCGCCTTCACGGAGCAATCGACTAAGAAGCTGTACAATAAAAAAATACAAAAAGTAAAGCATATTAATGAAAAATGTGCAAAAAATCTTGTGATTCATCGATAAAAAAATTAAAGCAAACTGATATACCAGCATTTTTTGTAAATGTTTGGGATATTGATACAGCTTATAAATACTGAATTCGCTCGCGACTTTTATCGAAAGCTATGTCGAAGCCTACGATTTCCCGTGTACCTCTACTGACCAGCGTTATCGCGTAAAATCTGTTTTTTTCTCTTGACGAAGCTGTACAGCTCGTCCATTTCGATGACGTTAACCCGCGTATTTGGAGTCTCTTTGGACTCAATATTTTCCGCATGTCTCCAAATCCAATACAGGCACATGTTTTTTCAAATTTCCAGAATTTGGTTAATCGCTCGACCACTATTTCCCTCCAAATATAATTTTATCGCCTGGTTCTTGGTTTCTTCGCTATGGCCTCTCTTTTTGCTTTCCTGGGTGTAATATTTTCCGCATATTTTGCATTTGTACTTTTGGGTTCCCGTCTTTGTTTTTCCGGCCTTTATTTGGTTTGTTTCGTCACTACATGTTTTACATTTCATAAATCTAGTATATCATAAATGCTTCTATAGGGCACTCCATAATTTTTAGTACTTGCATTTCCCCTCACAGGCTCCACAATCAAAGCCACAAAAGCCCTTGTCTTTGCTACTATTAAATTTTTTTATAACAGTCCAAATCACCGCTGCTATAGCCGCCGCTGCAATAATAAAATCTATCATTTTCGCAACTCCTTCTCTTTTAACTAGAAAACACTCGATACCAATGTGCCGACTTGGAAAACCAGAGCCGACATAAACCACGCAAGCGCTAACTGATAGCCGATCGCGATGGCCGTCCATTTGGGGCTTTTCAGCTCTTTATGTATCGCGGACACGGCAGCCACGCACGGGGTGTACAGCAGGACGAAAACCATAAAAGCGTATGCCGAGACTGTTGGAAATTGCGCCGCGATGACCTCCGAGATGCCAGCTAAGCCTCCGGTACCGTATAAAACGGCCATGGTGCTCACGACTGACTCCTTCGCAATGAGCCCTGAGAGCAACGACACTGCCGCGCGCCAGTCTCCAAAGCCGCACAAGGAAAATATCGGTGCGATAAGCCTTCCGAGCGAGGCCAATATGCTTTTGCTGCTGTCGCTCGTGAGTTGAAATCCTAGCGTGAACGACTGCAAAAACCAAATTACAATCGTGGCGGCGACCAAAATTGTACCGGCCTTTGTTATGAAATCTCTCAATCGCTCGCCGACGTGTAGGCATAAATTCTTGAAGTTTGGCAGCTTGTATTCCGGCAACTCCATGATGAACGTGGCCTCGTCGCCCTTTAGGACGGGCTTGTTGAAGACCATCGCGGTGAAGATTGCCATGACGATGCCAAGTAGGTAAATCGACGAGATTGCCAAAACTTGGTGCTCTCTGAAGAGCGCCGAGATGAACATCGCGTAGACCGGCATTTTGGCGCTGCACGACATGAACGGTATCATCAAAATTGTCAGCTTTTTGTTGCTGTCCTTCTCGAGGATGCGCGTGCCGAGGACTGCCGGTACGGTGCAGCCAAAGCCCATCAGCAGCGGCACGAACGCCTTGCCGGAGAGGCCGACTTTTCGCAGCAGTTTGTCCGTGATGAACGCCGCGCGCGCCATGTAGCCGCTGTCCTCCAGGACCGAGAGCAACGTGAATAAAATCATGACTTGCGGCAAAAACGACATTACCGAGCCCACTCCCTCGATGACTCCGCCGACAACAAGGCTTTTCGCCCATTCTGAGGCTCCAAGTGTTGTTAGCAAACTGAGCACAGAGCCGCCGAATACGTCTTTGATGAGGAACTCAAACTTGTCGCGCAAAAACGTGCCGAGTGGGCCGAATGTCAAGTAAAAAATGCTGAGCATTATGAGCGCAAAAACCGGCACCGCGAGAAATTTGTTCGTCACGAGGCGGTCGATTTTGTCCGTCAACGTTATGTGGCCTCGCGGGCGCTTCCGCTTGATGGCCGCCTGACACAGGCCATATATGTAGTTGTAGCGCTGGTCCGCGATGAGCATTTGCGCGTCCATGCGCTCCGTGACGGGCACCTCGCCGGCGTGCTTTTCTATGTTTTTCAGCTGCACCTCAGAGAGCCTAATTTTCGAGGCTAACTCTTTATCGCGTTCAATCAATTTAACCGCTAACCAACGCGAACTCACCTTGCTTTTCGAGCCCTCGAGCGAGAAGCCTTTCTCTAATTCATTTTCTATTTTAGAAATTACAGCCTCGACTTGACCGTCATATATCTTCTTCGCCGACGGAGTGATTTTATTCTCGGCGCAACGTACAGCCAACTCCAAAAGCTCGTTCAGCCCGACGCCTCTGTTGGCTGATATTGGCACAATTGGAACATTTAGGCTCTCTCGAAAGGCCGCAAAATCGATGATATCGCCCTTTTTCTCGACGACGTCTATCATATTGAAGGCGATTATCATTGGTTTTTGCAGCTCTAAAAGTTGCGTCGTTAGGTAGAGATTTCGCTCCAAAATCGTGGCGTCAACGATGTTTATGATGAGGTCTGGCGCGTCCTCGACAAGGCAATTTCTGGTTATGATTTCCTCCGAGGAGTACGGCGACAGCGAGTAAATGCCCGGCAGATCGAGCACATTGATGTTGAAATTCCTGAACTTTAAAAAGCCTTCTTTTTTCTCAACGGTCACGCCCGGCCAGTTTCCGACATGTTGGCGGCTGCCGGTGAGTTGATTAAACAATGTAGTTTTTCCACAGTTCGGGTTGCCAACAAGGGCTATCCGAAGCGATTTTTTCTTACGTTCAAGTGCTGTAGTCTCCAGTTTCTCGGCCATCAATTCGTCCCTTCTCTGAGTTTTATGTTCTGCGCCTCGGCCTTGCGAATGCTCAAATCGAAGCCGCGCACGCTTATTTGTATGGGGTCTCCAAACGGAGCCACTCGCTTCATGAGCACTGCCGCCCCCGGTGTTATCCCCATATCCGCTATTCTACGCCGCAGGCCAGCCTCGCATGCGACTTCCTCCACGATTCCAGCCTGTCCAGGTTTTAAGTCATTTACAGTCCTCATGCGTGCACCTCCTCGCGGCTAAAGTTTTTACTACTTTTGCGCCTTTAAGTATAGCACGTCTAGTTTTTCCTGTAAAATTTAGAATCTGTACCAGTAATCGAAGCCCACCTGCTCGCATGAAAGGCTATATTAGACCTCTTGCGAAAATAAACATGCAGCATGAAACATGAAAAAATAGCGAATAATTCAGAAGCACAACTATCGTCCGACAGCGGCTATCAATGACTTAGAAAGTTGCACGCAAATTCCCTTTTGCCGAAAAAGTCTACCAAAAATCATCCTTTATCGAAGCAAGACCGAAAACAGAACAGAAATATTTCAAGAAAACGTATCGCAGTTGAGCACGTGAGCGCCTTAGTCAAGCGAATTCGGATTCTTTTAGAGCGTTATCGCAACCGAAGAAAACGCTTTTCTCTCCGTTTTTCTTTGATTGCGGGTATTTGCAATTTGGAACTGCTCTCTTAATTTCGCAAGAGGTCTAATGTCAACGCCTCGTGAAAGTGAATCACAACTGAGAATGAAAATAAAAAAGTGCGGAAATGATAAATTTTGAGCGCGTTGATCAAATAACGATATCGATAGACTTATTGACATGAAATGCCGCATAAAGGAACATCGTTAAATCAATCATTTCGATTGAACGGGAAACACAGCATGTTTTTTCGTCTAAACCTCGCAAACCAGTGTCGTTGCAAAAAGCTGTTACTTTCAATTAAATGTGTTTTTGTTTGAATTAGATATTCACGTGATATAAAATCACGATAAACACTATAGCAATCGCTAAAATAAACATTTACACTCCACTTTTTCAGTCGTTTGTGCATTTTTACAACCGTTTAAGAATCTCGTGCGCAGCATTGCTAAATTTTCATATATTCAATAAAGTTCCTATGCATAAACAGTAAAAGTGAACACTTAATCATCTGCAGATTCTTCGAATAGCAGTAAGTTTTTCGGGCAACCCGTGCAAGATAGTACGCAATAACCGGTTCATTCGCTCAACGGTGTAGGTAGTAAATTTGCCAACGAGATGTTTTGCTAGGTTGATAATTTTATATGCATGCCAATGATCTGATGTATAAAACTTTGTGTCAATATAGCTAATTTTATCTGTGAGTTTTGAGAAGGTTTTGTTTCTCAAGTTCCTATTTGAAAGCTGACAAGCCGCTTTGTAGCGAGGTCTACCGCTATCCAGAGCCCGATATTTTTTTACTTATGCACAATTCGTCGAGCTCCACAATCTCGACTTTTTCATCCCTTTTAGGAACCTTTTCTAATTTGGCGTCAGCTTTTTTTGCCAAGCTTATCACAGAAACGTGGCTAACCTTAAGAATTCTTTCGATCCCCCCAAAGCCATTTCCTTCCATATATATCTGTGTCGCTTTCCTCTTGATGTGTTCTGGGTAACCGCGCCGGCTTACCGTATAGTGGCACCCGCATTTTTTACATTTGTAGCGCTGTTTGCCCTTTACAAAGCCAGCTTTTACATATTCGTTTGACTCACACTTTTTGCATTTGTACATATCTATATAGCCCTTTTTTCATATTGTAGGGCGTACCCTAGTTGAGCATTTAAATGGAACTTGAGAGACAAAATGCGGATTTCAGGTGAGGAAATTTCTTTTTAGCACGAGCAAATAGATTAAATCCTTTAATAAAAATTTTGAAGACAGCCTTAGCTGTTTCAAGTGATTGAAAAAAGCATTTTGACCTTCGGCGTAAAGACGGAATGTAGTGTCGCAAGTCAGAGTTTACACCTTCAACGGTGTAAGTCTGGCTTTTATCTTTTAGCGACGTATGAGCCCCTTCGTAGCGCACTTCTGCGTATGCCGAATACGCTGTCAGAGTAGTATTTATTCGCCTTCACGGAACGATCAACTAAGCGCTGAATTCGATCTCGACTTTTATCGAAAGAGATGTCGAAGCCTACGATTTCCCGGGTATCTCTACTTACCAGTGTTATCGCGTAAAATCTGTTTTTTCTCTCGACAAACTGTACAGTTCGTCCATTTCAATGACGTTAACCCGCGTATTTGGAGTCTCTTTGGGCTCAATATTTTTCGCATATTTCCGAATCCAATACAGGCACATATTTTTCCCGATTCCCAGAATTCG
>JAZQJR010000138.1:0-5323 GCA_045541715.1 Acutalibacteraceae bacterium | reverse complement strand
CTAAATGTGCATTTTCTATTGACTTGGCTGCCACCGCCGGGCCGCGAGGCCAAAGAAAATAATATTTTCTTTGTAGCCATGAGCCCAACGAAGTTGGGCTCATGGCTAGCCGAAGGCCCTACAGGCCTTCGGCGCCTCGCGGCCGTCAGATGCTTGCTTAGGGCACTCCCCGGTTTGGAATAGTTTTTTTCCGCAAAACTCTTCACCCAAACGAACGCCGAATGAACGTTGACTTTGAAAAATTTGGCAACGGTTCGGAACGAATAACCATGTGCGTACATCCAGACCGCCAGGAGTTTTTCTTGTTTGCGCCTTCCTTTATGCCTTGTCGGCACAAACTGGCAACCGCATTTCTTACATTTGTAGCGCTGTTTGCCCTTTACAAAGCCAGCTTTTACGTATTCTTTTGACTCACACTTTTTGCACTTGTACATATCTATACCGCCCATTTATTTCTATTATATCACGTTTAATTATTTAGAAAACGCTCACTGATATACAATGTAGGTATTGCTAAATTCCAGTATATGCAAGCGAATATCATGTAAAATCAAATTCTGAAAAACTGTATAAACAGCCGCTTCTTTTAACTTTTACCGTTTGTAGAAATCGCAGCCATATATGCAACATTAGCAATGCCTAAAATACTTCCAAAAACTCTCGAATAAAATTGGCCATATTAACGCAAGATTTTATGCGTCTGATCCTTGGTATGCCTACCATCTTATCGACACGGTCAAACATCTCACTGGAAAAGCACACACACCGTCGAGCGCATGAATATGCTGTTGTGCCACGATCTTGCGCGAGTTGCCCGCAAAACCTACTGCTATTCGAAGAATTTGCAGATGATTAAGTACTCTCTTCTGCTGTTTATGCATAGGGAACTTATTGAATGTATGAAAATTTAGCGATACCAATAAATGTATTGACATACTTGTTTAATTTACATTTCCATTTTATTTTGACAACCGGTTGTAGCAGAGCAGGCCGCACTAAACCGCGCGGCCTGTTATCTTGTCCTAACGTATATAATTATTTCTTTCCACCAAAGCCAAACCAACTACCAACCCACTTTAACGCGCTCGAAACCAGACTTGTTTGTTGCCCTTGTGGATTCTGCAGCCGGCCTATAACAGGCGCTAAGTCCGGAAGGAGATATATTATGGAATCTTGATCTTCCTGGGCTGCAGCACTAGGGTTTGGCGTTCTTTCTCTGCCAACAGCAGGGCCTTCATTAGTATAAAAACAGCCATATATTTGTGGCTCTGGAGCATCCGGCTCCGCCTTATCTAAGGTGGTAGAAATGCGGGACGGCGAATTGATAATGTACGGAACAGAACATCCAACAATCTGCCCCGCATAGCCCTTTCCGGCGTCAACACTACAATTCAAAGCAGCGGAATTTAGCACAGCTGACTTTTCGCAGCAGCACCCTGCAATCGCACCAGCAGCACACTCTTGGTCAGCATTAGTAGTTATTTGCGAATCGGAAACAACGCAATTTTCAATCACAGGAGCGCCTCCGAATTCAGCAAAACAACCACCAATACCACCCGCAAGTACATCACTAGTAGTAGAAGACGTAGAAGACACGGAAATATTTCCAGAAAATGCGCAATTGGAGGCAACCGTCGTCTGGCCATAGCCAACAAGCCCCCCAACACGAAGAGGGCATGATTCTCGTTCTGAACGAATATTTATACTTCCAATTCGAGCTACGCAGTTAGTAAGTTTACAGGTTCCGCAACATGCTGACCCAATGGAACCGATTGGGAGCGGCCAACCATTATTCTGACCTTCCAAAGTGGTCTCAATTGAATTGCCTGTAACAACAACAGAATCGAAAGTAGAATCTGTCGCGTCACACACAAGAACGCCCGTTACATTCCCGCACATCCGATCGAACTGAACGTGCAAGTTGCGGAACGTTGCACCGTCAGTGTAGGTGAAAAGCCCATGGAACCAGCCACCAGCAGGTTCAGTAAAATTCAGAGTGATCGAGTGCCCGCCGCCATCAAGCATGCCGTGAAAAGACTTATCATATGGATTACCCGGTTCAGAGTTGCGCCTGTTCGTAGCCTGCATCACGGCACGAGCCTGATCCGCGGTAAGAGAAATGTCAGATTGCAAAGTAATTGTGACACCACGGGTTGCTTGCCCTTGATAATCTTCCCTCGTGAAGAAATTAACGAAATCGTCCGCGGTGTATACATCGTAGCTATTGACGCTCTGCTCAGCTTGAACTTTAGGCGGCGCAGCGCTGGCCTCCATATTGGACATAGCAGCTCCGCTGACACCCATTCCTGCCAGCAAGAACGCTGCCATTACTGCTGGTTTTATCGAACCTTTTGCTCCACCGCTCACGTCACTCAGCGACTCGATTTTCAGCGAAGTTTTCAGCTCATCTCTCGTAAGCGATATTGCTTCGTTCTTCGAGAAATTAAAGCCGTGCCCGCTCGCTAAGTCAAAAAGCGCCTTCGCTTTTACTTCGTTGGAAGTTCTTCCTCCAACTACTTCCTTGACCGCCTCGGCCAGTTGTTTGTCTCTCGAGATCGCCTCGAAAAATCCCTTTGCTTGTTCTTTTGACATATAAATGCCTCCTTATTGTCATATTCACAACCATTATATCGCCACGTGAAAAAAACGCAAGTTGTGTTTTAAATTTATTCGTTTTGCTGGCCAATTTCCGCAAAACAGGCCGCACTATACCGCGCGGCCTGTACCTTATTCTTTTGGTTTCATCGTCGGGAAAAGCAACACATCTCGAATCGAAGCGCTGTCGGTGAGCAACATGACCAAACGATCGATGCCAATGCCAAGACCGCCAGTTGGCGCCATGCCGTACTCGAGGGCGGTGATGAAATCCTCATCAATCAAGTTTGCCTCATCGTCGCCGGCCTCGCGGAGAGCCATTTGATGCAAGAATCTCTCGCGCTGGTCGATTGGATCATTCAGCTCGGAGTAGGCATTGGCCATCTCGCGGCGAGTGATGAACAACTCGAAACGCTCAACCAGTCTAGGATTATCCTTTTTGCGCTTGGTGAGCGGAGAAACTTCAACAGGGTAGTCGTAGATGAATGTCGGCTGAACAAGCGTCTCCTCGACTTTCTCCTCGAAGGTCAGATTTAGAATGTCGCCCCAAGTATTTTTGCCATTCGTGTCGAAGCCAAACTGCTTTGCGACCTCGACAGCCTTAGCGTCGTCGCCCATGAAGCTGCCAAAATCAACGCCCGTAACTTCCTTGACAGCATCGATCATCGTTATGCGCTTAAATGGCTTGCAAAGATTGATTTCCTCACCCTGATATGTAACGACACCAGAGTCGCAAACGGCCTGAGCGCAGGCGTTGATGATGTTCTCGGTGTGCTCCATCATGGCGTTGTAGTCGACGTAAGCCTCGTACAGCTCAATGGAGGTGAACTCAGGGTTGTGCTTAATGTCCATGCCCTCGTTGCGGAAGAGCCGGCCAATCTCGTAGACTTTCTCCATGCCGCCGACGATTAACCTCTTCAAGTACAACTCCGGCGCAATGCGCAAGAATAGGTCCAAGTCGAGGGTGTTATGATGCGTGATGAACGGCCGAGCGGCGGCGCCACCAGCGATGGTGTTCAAGATTGGAGTCTCCACCTCGATGAAGCCCTTGTCGTCGAGATACTTGCGAATCGTGCGGATTATCGTGCTGCGCTTCACAAAGGTGTTTTTGACGTCCGGATTCATAATCAAGTCGACATACCGCTGACGATAGCGCAAGTCGGTATCCTTGAGGCCGTGGAACTTGTCCGGCAAGGGCAGAAGTGATTTCGAGAGAAGAGTCATTTTCTTCGCGTGAACGGAAATCTCCCCGCGACGAGTCTTAAAGACGAAGCCCTCAACGCTGATGATGTCGCCGATGTCCCACTTCGAGAGCTCATTATAGAAGTCCTCGCCGATGTCGTTAATCTTGATGTAAACCTGCATACGGCCGGTGCTGTCGTGCACATCCATGAAGCACGCCTTGCCCATGTCGCGCCAACTCATAATGCGGCCGGCGATACAAACATCGGTGTTCTCAAGGGCCTCAAAGTTCTCAACGATTTGCTTATTATAGGCATCGCGAGGGCAAACGGTAATCTCGAATGGATCCTTATTATTCTCCTGCAAGTAGCTCAATTTATCGCGACGAATCTTCAAAAGCTCTTTAATATCGGGTTCTTGCGTCGCTTCATCAACAATTAAATTTTCCTTATTTTCAGCCATTTTCATGCTCCTTTTTATTCAATAAAAATTACGGGCAGACTATCGAGAGTTGCTGCCCGCAAGAAAGTTTACTTAGAAATTTCCAGGACCTCATAAGACATTGCGCCCGCCGGAGTTTCGATCTCGACTGTCTGGCCAACCTTGTGACCAATAAGCCCCTTGCCGACCGGCGACTCATCTGAGATTTTGCCATTAACGGGGTCAGCCTCGCTCGAGCCAACAATCTTATATTCGCAAATGTCATCGAACTCGATGTCGCGAACCTTCACCTTCGAACCCACATGAATAACCTTCGTGCCGAGCTTTTTCTCATCGATTATCTGCACATTCTTGAGCATGTTTTCTATCGAGGCGATTCTGGCCTCCACGATAGCCTGCTCATTTTTGGCCTCATCGTACTCGCTGTTCTCGGATAAATCTCCAAACGACAGCGCAACCTTAATTTTCTCCGCAATTTCCTTGCGTTTTACCGTCTTAAGTTCTTCAAGTTCTTCCTCGAGATTTTTAAGTCCTTCGTCCGTGAGTAGCGTTTGCTTGTTCATCGTCGTTCCAACCACCTTTAAAGAGTTTTTATCCAGAATGTAACAATTATAGTGCGGCACCGTGTATATGTCAAGGTTGGCGGGTGCCGGGAGTGCCCTGATTGAGAAGCAGCTTTTGATTAGCCGCCGGCCGCGAGGCCAAAGAAAATAATTTTTATTTTCTTTGTGTACAAAAGCTCAACAAAGTTGAGCTTTTGTTGGGCCGAAGGCCCCTACGGGACCTTCGGCGCCTCGCGGCGCGCAGGGAACAGCTAACCAAGAAGAAAACTCTCACTTAGATAGTGTCGTCAATAAGAATAGTCCTCCTGCGAAATTAAGAGAGTTGATCAAAATTGCAAATACCAGCGATCAAAGGAAAAACTGAAGCAACAGCATTTTCTTCGTTTGCAAAATCGCTTAACTAGATCGTGTCGTTAATAAATTTTTAACCAAAGAGCAATGCATCTAATTTGAACTGCATCAACAAATGAAGAAACGTTCTTAGCATAACGCGTAGAAATGCCTCGCCATTTTCTGAGCTGCAAAAAAGCAGTCTCGACGAG
>JAZQJR010000137.1:0-3237 GCA_045541715.1 Acutalibacteraceae bacterium | reverse complement strand
ATTATTTAATAAACACTTCCGTAAAAAATTTAGGCTTTTTCTTTGGCCTCGCGGCCCGCTGCAGCTAAGCAAAGAGAAAGCACCCCTCAACCTCCTCGAGAGATGCTTTTAAATTAAATTTATTCCACCGTGACAGACTTAGCGAGGTTTCGCGGCTTGTCGATGTCGCAGCCTTTAAACGAGGCAATATAATACGCAAAAAGCTGCAACGGCACTACCGACAGCGACGAACTCATCATCTCGGAGATACTCGGCAGGCAAATGTTGAAATCCGAAATGCCGTCAATTTCCTTGCGTTTTTCCTCCGTTGTGATGGACAAAACCACCGCTCCTCGAGCCTTGACCTCTTTTATGTTGCTGACCATTTTGTCGAAGAGCTTGTCGTGCGTGGCCAGCGCCACCACCAGCGTGCCCTCCTCGATGAGCGAAATCGTGCCGTGCTTCAGCTCGCCGGCCGGATACGCCTCCGAGTGGATGTACGAGATTTCCTTGAGCTTCAGCGAGCCCTCGAGCGAAACCGCATAATCGATGTTTCGGCCTATGAAAAAGACATTCTTGCAACTGCAAAACTTCTCCGCGAGCGACTTGATTAGCGCCTCTTGCTGAAGGATTTCTTTGATTTTTTCCGGGAGCGTCAACAAATCCTTCACGAGCACGTCATATTGAGCAGCCGTGATTTTTTCGAGCTTTTCGGCCATGTACAGCGCCAACATGTAAACGACGCTCAGCTGCGTGCTGTAGGCCTTCGTCGTGGCCACAGCTATCTCCGGGCCCGCCCACGTGTACAAAACGTCGTCCGAGGCGCTCGCGATGGAGCTTCCCACGACATTCACGATGGACAAAACCTTCGCGCCGAGCGCTTTCGCCTCCCTGAGGGCTGCCAACGTGTCCGCGGTCTCCCCCGACTGGCTTATCGCGAGCACCAAAACGTTTTCGTCGATTATCGGCTCCATGTAGCGAAACTCCGAGGCAACCTCGATCTCGACCGGCTTTCTGAGCATTTTTTCAAAGACGTACTTGGCCACATAGCCTACATGATACGCCGAGCCGCACGCCAAAATGCAGATTTTGCTTATGTTTTCAAGCTCTTCTCGAGTAAACTCGACGCCCTCCAGCACGATTTTGCCATCCTTCACGCGCGGCTTGACTGTGTCTAAAATCGCCTTTGGCTGTTCCAGAATTTCCTTAAGCATGAAGTGATCGTAACCAGATTTCTCAGCCACAGAAATATCCCAATCAACGTGGCAAACCGGCTTCGCAATGGCGTTTTTATGTTCATCATAAATCGCTACGCCGTCACTTTTTATAACCGCAAATTCGCCGTCTTCCAAGCGAATAATGTCCTTCGTCCGCGAAATTATTGCCGTAACGTCCGACGCGATGAAGTTTTCTCCCTCACCCAGGCCAATGATAAGCGGGCTAGCTTTTTTCACAGCGATAAGTTCATCCGGTCGCTCGGAGCAAATAATTCCCAGCGCGTATGAACCCTCGATTTTTCGCGTAAGCCGCTCGACGGTATCCAAAATATCGCCGTCATAATAAACCTCGAGCAGCTGCGCGATAACCTCGGTATCCGTGTCGGAGCTGAAGCCAACGCCGGCCTGAAGCAGCTCCTCTTTTATCGCGATGTAGTTCTCGATGATGCCGTTATGTACCACAGCAAACTTGCCTGAGCGGCTTACATGCGGGTGCGAATTCCTCTCCGAGGGCTTACCGTGCGTCGCCCAACGCGTGTGTCCGATACCCAAATTCCCACTCAAGCTGCCCATACTGTCAAGCTTATCGCTGAGAACTTGAAGCTTGCCGTTCGCCTTCACAACTTCGACATTTGCCCCATTATGCACCGCAACCCCAGCAGAGTCATAGCCGCGATACTCCAGCTTTTTTAATCCATTCAACAACAACGGCGTGGCCTGATCAGATCCCACATAGCCGACAATCCCGCACATATTAACTCCTCCCACGAGTCCACAACATGAAATTATATAATCCATCATATCACGAAACGTGCCATTCGGTGATGATTTTCTTCAGTGAAATTTATTTTTGTTGCATAAATTATAGCATAGTATGGGCGTTACGAGCAAGATTGCGGTGGACGGACGTGTTCTAATTGAGAGTTTTCTCTTGGGTTAGCTGCCCAGATCTGGCCGCGAGGCCCAAGAAAATATTATTTTCTTGGGAGTGTTTTCTAAATAATCAAACGTGATATAATAGAAAGAAAAGGACGGTAATAGCTATGTACAGCTGCAAAAAGTGTGAGTCAAAAGAATACGTAAAAGCTGGCTTTGTAAAGGGAGAACAGCGCTACAAATGTAAAAAATGCGGTTGCCAATTCGTTCCCACAAGACATAAAGGCAGGAGCAAGCAAGAAAAACTCCTGGCGGTCTGGATGTACGCACATGGATATTCGTTCCGAACCATCGCCAAGTTTTTTAAAATTAGCGTTCGTTTGGGTGAAGAGTTCTGCAAAAAAAACTATTCCAAACCGCCTCCAATTGACGATAGCGTAGTGATTGAACTCGATGAAATGTGGCATTTTTTACGCTCAAAAAAAGACGAGTTTGGATCTGGAAAGCGTATTGCCGAACAACAAAAAACAGCTTATCGATTGGGAGTGTGGCGCGCGAAATGCTGAAACATTTAGAAAAATGTACGAGCGATTGAAAAAGTGGGACGTAAAAGTATTCTTTAGCGATCGATACAGTGTTTATCGTGATTTTATACTATCGAGACGTCTAATTCAAACAAAATTAGAAACACATTTGATCGAGAGTAACAATTTTACTCAACGGCACTGGTTTGCAAGATTTGGACGGAAAACTTGCTGTGTTTCCCGCTCCATCGAAATGATTGATTTGACGATGTTCCTTTACGCGGCCTTTCATGTCAATAAATCTATCGATATAGTTATTTAGCCAACGCCCCCATTTTCTTTGTGGCCCAGAGTTCAACGAAGTTGAACTCTGGGCTAGCCGAAGGCCTGCAGGGCCTTCGGCGCCTCGCGGCGCCAAGTCGCTTGATTAAGGCGCTCCCGTAGGCGCACAAAGGCATTTACAAAAAGAAAAACCTCCCAGCAAAACTCACCGGAAAGCTTTTTGTACTAGCCCTCTTGCGAAATTAAGAAAGTTGTTCAAAATTGCAAATACCAGCGATCAACGAAAAACGTTTCCTTCGATTACGAAATTGCTTATCGAAGGCGATCAAATGCTCAACAGAGATACGCTTTCTTGAGAT
>JAZQJR010000136.1:0-7297 GCA_045541715.1 Acutalibacteraceae bacterium | reverse complement strand
GCTAGTGCTTCGGAATGTGTTGCAATTTCATTATCAATAGACGCTTCAATAACTTTTTTATGAGCTTCTATTTGCTCAAGATGTTCGAACATAAGTCTTAAAAAATCTTGCTGATGCTTAGATAAACTGCCGTTTACAGCCATTAAAATTTGGTCAATTTTAGCTCGAGTTTTTGTTCTTAGGCATTTATCAAGTTCTTCTTTTGTAATGCTTCCGTGAGTGAATAAATGCCTTATGATATTTCGTCCTGAGGCTCCAAAAACGTCAGAGACAAAAGCTGATAATCGAAACCCTGAGTTTTGAAGTAGCTTGTCTATGCGATTTTTTGTGAAGTAATATCTCGAACTATGCTTTTCCTGTATCTTGTTAAATGTCTTAGAATCTGTCGATTTAAACCACAAAAATCTTGTGATATTTTGCAGTAAAAGATAAATCGCTTGGTTAACTCTATAAACTTGTATTTTTTCAAAAAGCAATTAATTTACATCAACAAATTAAAAAATGCCGGCATAAAGACCAAAACAAGTGCGCACAAATGGCTATATTGCACATCTCCCCTCACGAGGTATATCCAAATAAAAAACAGGGCGAGCTAACATTTTACTGGCTGATTTTTGTGCAAATAAGCCACAAAATTCACAATTTGGATGCCATATAGATTCCAGTGCTTTCCATTGCTACGTTTTTGCATTCTTGTTCTAATACCCACTTTTTCAAGTTTTCCATATCAGGCCTAAGCGTGCTAAAATTTCTAATTTCAACCTCAGGTTTTTGATTAAGCTCTCCTTTTATCAAGCATGCTACGATTACGTCTCTATGTACGTCTAGTCCCATGGTACAGGTCAAAATGTCTTCCATCTTTACAACTCCAAGCTCAAGTATTGCAGGTTTTGGAATTACCCGAGTTGGTCACCGAACTTTGCTACTCGTGCTATTCTGTTTGTAAACAGTGCTACATACTGTTGGTCTCTTGGGTAATTCGTCCACGTTGACAAACGGGATATGGTTATTCACCAAAGTTCGATCGGACTTTTCCTGCACCTTAAGTATACCAAAATTTCTCATTTCTGCACTTTTTTTATTTTCATTCTCAGTTGTGATTCACTTTCATGAGGCGTTGACAATTGCTATAGAGCTAAACTATAATTCATTTGGTATGTCTCCGTAGCTCAGCAGGATAGAGCAACTGCCTCCTAAGCAGTAGGTCGGACGTTCGAATCGTCTCGGGGACGCCAAAGATTTACTAAGCCGCCTGTAAGCCTCAATGGATGTACACCGGGACAATGAGTGTCTGTTCTGAGTACGTAACAACTTAACAACTTAACAAGGCGCTCGCACTGTTGGTAACTTCGATAAACTTACACAGTAAAATAGGGTGAATTGTTAAAGATAAATAAGGTCGAAGTATTAAGATTTGATAGGTTGTACATAAATAAAAAACACCCGACGTAGGATAGTGCTAGAGTATAAAACAAAAAGGCTTACAAACGAAAATATCCAGCACACAACTGCGTGCTGGCCTAAAAAACGCCCCCGCACAATGCGCGGGGGCTTTCATCTATTCTTCAAATTTCCTCTTACTCGTAATCAGCCGCAGCATTACGCCTAGGGCGAGCACCAGCATCATGCCGAGGCCGGCCACGGCAATTTGAACAGCGTGGTCGCCGGTCTTGACGTTATTTTTAGGGCCGGGATCGTCCTGAACCTGCACGCCTTTCTCCTCGGGGGAGAGCTTATCTATGAGGACGTACGGGCTGAAGTGATTTGTCTTCACCTTAACCCAACTTGCCCCATCTAGGTTAGCCAAAGTCTCTTCAAACTCGGCATCATCAAATTCTTGGACGAGCACAACCTCCAGCTCATCCTTGTCGAGGCCGTCCAGCACCTCGAAGCACAACTCAACCGGGGCGTCGAGCGGCATGTGAAGCGGATTTCCGGAAGCATCGAGGAGGGAAAGATCGTAGGCCAGCAGATGCTCGATTTCGTGGTCGTCGTCGAGGTGCTCATGCTCGGTCACGGCGATGGCCTCAAATTTAGTGCCGTCGGGCAGCACATTGTTGGGGTTATAGACGCGCAGACGCTGAGTTTTGCCCTTCACGGTGACAGTTTGCTCCAGGTAGACCTCCACGGGCACGTCGACGACAACTGAGCCGTAATTTTCGGTGTCCGTCGGGGTGTACAGCGCCTTGTGCGTGGTGGTGCCGGGCGTGGTCAGCAGGTCGTCGGAGTGCACCCAGGCCCACGAGCCAGCATCGGTGGGGGCAGGCAGCGCCACGTCGCCCAGCCGCGTGCCAGCCACAGCAGTCAGGCCAGCGGGCACCTCGTGCGGCGGCACCCAGTCGCCCACAGCCACCTCCACGGTACCCATCACAGTGTCCCTTCGCATAAACGTCAGAGTAGCCGTTCCCTCAGACAGGCCTTTTATGTAGCCATCCGCCCACACGGCAACAGAAGGGTCGGAGGAAGACACAGACCACCCCGAAGAAGCATCGGAACTAGCAAACCAAGTCTCATAGTCGAAAGCCACCGCGCCCCCCGGCGTCAAGCGAGCCAGGCCTTAATGGGGTCCGGCCCCCAAACAGCAACGCCCCACCGTGGCGGCACCAGAGGCACAAACCCGAGGTCGGTGTGGGACTTGTCGCCGTAGGTGGCCACCCAGTCCATCAGGTTCACCTGCCCGGCCACGGAGCCGTCCGGCATCACGAACTTCAGCTCCAGGTCCACGGTCGTGCCCGGGATGAACGTTTTCCAGGTCATGTTGGCCTCCAACTCAAACGGCTGTCCGGTCGCCGTCAAGGTTAACAGCGCCACCGACTTGGTTGCCTCTTCGGCGGCCTCCGCCACGAAGTTTTGCCCTCGCGGCATACTCAGCAGTACCACCGCCATGCACAGCGACACCGCTAACAATTTTTGGGCAAAGTTTTTACACGACTTCACCCCTTTTGCTAAATTGAAAGAGGGGAATTTGTGCTGCTTGCTTTTTGCTCGCATAAAAGTTAATGATTTGTTCATATGCGACTTCATTTTTGAGTTAAAAATATAAATTTAAGGCTATAATAATATAGTTCGGGATTAGCATCAAGTTAAAATTGCAGGAAATGTAACAAAGCGAATTGATTAAAACCCGTTCAAGTGCGCGGCCTTTATGATGGCTGGGTAGTCAACGTAGCAACGGTCAAGATCCACGCGGCCACTGATGCCGGGCACGCTGCCGTGGCTGGAGTGTTGCCAGAGGCCGTATGGCACTTGGCACCCGCAGTTGTCGTTCCAGTGGGCAATCCAAAGCTGGTGGTCGCCGAGTCGGCTGATGTCGATCATGTAACGCTGCCAGTTGAGGCAGGGGTAGAATCCGGTGTAATAGCCGGCCGCCCGCAGGCGCTGCAAGAACGTCAAGATAATTTCCGTGCGCTGCTCGTTGGTGAGCTTTCGTTGGCACTTGTCCTCAAGGTCAATAAATACCGGATACTCCCATTGCGTACCGCGCAGGCGGTCGATGAAAAAGTCGGCCTCGAGATTCGCCTCGTGCGGGTTGGTGGCATAGCTGTAATGATAGGCACCGATGGGCATACCGACGGCCTTCGCGCCCGCAATGTTGTTCCTCAGCTGGCGGTCGGTCTGCTTATCCCAGTTCATCCAGCCGTAGCCCGTACGGATAATCGCGAACTCCACGCCCGAGTCCTTAACGGCCTGCCAATTGATGTCACCATTGTGGTGCGAGACGTCAATGCCGCGCTTGCAAAATGGTTGAGGTGGCTCTGGTGCAGGCGCTGGCGCCGGAGTTAGTTCTTCTGGTCTTTTAAGCGTAAAGACCTTTTCTTTTGCGTTTTTAGAGGCGCTTTTTTTAATCTTTTTTTCAGAATTTTTTTGTCCAGCGCTTATCTCATTTGCCTTGCTCTCTGCCTCGAGAGTTATTATTTTTGCCGCATCGATTTCGTTTTCTTTTGTGTCTGCAGGCGCATTTTCAATAGCTTTTGCATCTTCACTCGAGGCTATCTCAGGCTTAGTTGCATCGTCGGGAACAACCTCAACGGCTACAATGGGCACGTCGGACTCCTCGGCGGCGGCTCGCAATGGGGTGCCTAAGGTTAATGCCATAAAAAAAGCCAGACCTGTGGCAAGCGATCTTTTTAATGCGGTTCGTGACAAAATTTTCACATCCTATTGTAATTTTTGTAAGCGCTAGCAGCTTGACTTTAATTTTATTGCCTTTTACTACAAAAAACAACGAATTTCGACAGCTTTTCAGAGAGAAGTTTCCAGAAAGTTTTTGTCCGTTTTTTGAATCGCCTTATTGATTTCCACAAAAATTTGTACTATAATAATACGAGTAAAGTCTTCAGACTTGGATACAAAGCAAAGTTGGCGCGGTATATTTGAATATGTGAGCGGGTGGGCGCTGCGCGGTCTGGTGTCGTGAACCATGTCAGGCGGGGAACCGAGCAGCATTAAGCGAACTTCCGGGGGCGATGCAGTCAGTTTGCTCGCTTGCATATTTAAGTCTATCGCGGGCCTCGCAAGGGGCGTCCCGCTTTGTTTTTTATTTTGCTCGGGAAAGGTCAAATGCATATGTATCAGGCGCTTTACAGGAAGTATCGACCCAAGGTTTTCAAGGACGTCGTCGGGCAGCCGCACGTCACGGTGACGCTGCAAAATGAGCTCCTCTCTGGCAGGATCGGCCATGCGTATCTGTTCATCGGCTCGCGGGGCACCGGTAAGACAACTTGCGCCAAGATCTTTGCGAAGGCCGTCAATTGTACGGGCTTGACCGACGGCAATCCTTGCGGCGAGTGCGACTTGTGCCGCGAGATCGATTCCGGCGAGGTCATGGATATTGTCGAGCTCGATGCGGCCAGCAATAACGGCGTAAACGACATCCGCGAGATTTGCGAATCGGCCGCATTCACCCCGGCCAAGGCCAAGTTCCGCGTGTACATCATCGACGAGGTACATATGCTCTCGGCGGGTGCGTTTAACGCCTTGCTCAAGACCCTCGAGGAGCCGCCCGCGCACGTTATTTTCATCTTGGCGACCACCGAAGTGCACAAAATTCCGGCAACTATTTTGTCACGATGCCAACGCTTTGAGTTTCATAAAATTTTCGCAGACGACATCGCTCAACGATTGGATTTTGTGGCTCAGCAAGAGGGCGCGACCATAGAACGCGCGGCGGCGACTCTCATTGCGCGGATCTCCGACGGGGCCATGCGCGACGCGCTCGCTATCCTCGACAAATGCTTGGGCCTTGAGAAAAACATAACCGTCGCAGGCGTCAGCGAGACCGTCGGTATAGCTTCGTCGGAGCAGCTTTTTGCCTTGTGCAGAGCCATTTTGCAACGTCAACCTCAAGAGGCAATCTCGATCATCGATGACTTCAACACGCACTCCAAGGACATGTTGCGCTTGACGCACGAGCTGGTAGGCACCTTCCGGAACCTCATGCTGATTAAAACGTTGAGCGACGCGAAGAGCCTGCTGGTCGTCTCCGAGGAGGACTACGCGAGCCTGTGCGACTTGGCCAAGGATGCCTCGCTCGAGACGATAATTTTCATAATGGACACGTTGCAGCATTCCTTCGAGAAGATGAACCGCGGCAGCGAGGCCAAAACCGAGCTGGAAATTTGCCTTGTCAAGTTGTGCGCACCCGAGCTAAACTACAGCAATGAGGCGCTTGCCGCTCGACTCGAGGCCCTGGAGAAAAAGCTGAAAGCCTTGGCGACAGCCCCGCAAACGCGGCCGCTCGTCGAAGAACCTCAGCAGGCAAAAAAATCGCCTCCTCAGGAAAAAGTCGAGGAAACTCCGGTTAAAAAGGCTGCATCCGATATTGCTTTAGTCGATTTGCAGAAAAACGCCCAGAAAATGACCAACTGGACCGACGTCTTGGCCGCGCTGAAGGAGCATTCCCACACGATTGCGATGGCGTTCAAGGGCTCGTCCGCCTACATCAGCGGTGACTTTGTGCTGATCGATTCAAAAAACGAGGTGGCCTTCGAGCTCTTGCGGAAATCGAGCCAGCGCGATAAAATGAGAGAGGCCATAAAAAATGTCACCGGAAAGGCCTACAAGTTGGGGCCCTACACCGGCGCGAAGACTGAGGAAAACAACGCGGACCCGCTTGAGGCGCTGGCCGACACGGCTCGGCAACTCGGCATAAGCGTGAATGAGACTTAAAATTTGGGAGGAATGACAATGAAAGCAAGATTACCAAAAGGCTACGGCGGCGGTGGAGCCGGAAATCTACAACAGCTGGCGATGAAGGCTCAAAAAGTTCAAAAAGAAATGGATGAATTGACCAACGAGCTCGAGGCCAAAGAGTATGTTGCTTCGGCGTCAGGCGGGTTGGTTAAGGTGACCATCAACGGCAAGCCGGAAGTGTTAAATGTGGAGATTTCTCCAGAGATAGTCAACAAGGATGACGTGGAGATGTTGTCCGATTTGCTCATAGTTGCCACCAATGATGCCATTAGGCAAGCCCTAAATGAGAAGGACGAGAGAATGGGCAATTTGTCTGCAGGGCTAAATGTACCTGGACTATTTTAGTGCACTATGGAGTACAATGTAACGCCCCTTGCAAAGTTAATTGAGCAATTTGAGAGGCTACCTGGAATCGGCAAGAAAACTGCCCAAAGGTTAGCCTATTTTGTGTTGCAACTGCCAGATTCCGAGGCAAAAGAGTTCTCGGATGCGATATTAGAGGCGCACGAGAAGATTAAATATTGCAAAATTTGTAAGAACTTGACCGACGAGGTTGTTTGCTATGTTTGCAGCAGCAACGCGCGCGATAAGAGCATCATTTGCGTCGTCGAGGACCCGCGTGATGTCGTTGCGCTCGAGAGGACCGGCGATTTTTCGGCCTCGTATCATGTGCTTCACGGCGCAATTTCACCCTTGAACGGAGTGGGCCCAGATCAGCTCTACATAAAGGAGTTGCTGAGCCGCATCGCCGCCGGCCCGGTGCAGGAGGTCATCATGGCGACAAACCCCACCGTGGAGGGCGAGGCGACCGCGATGTACATCTCGAAGTTGCTCAAGCCCCTCGGCGTGAAGGTGACGCGCCTGGCTTACGGCATCCCGGTTGGTGGCGACTTAGAGTACGCCGACGAGGTTACGCTTTCTCGCGCGCTTATGGGAAGAAGTGAGATTTAATGAGGACGCTTTTGTCCAGCTGGAACGCCTTACTTGAGAACTTTCTTTTTGCTTAGCTGCACGCGGCCGCGAGGCCAACGAAAATAATTTTTATTTTCGTTGTATCCAAGAGCCCAACGCAGTTGCGCTCTTGGATGGCCGGAGGCCCTACGGG
>JAZQJR010000135.1:0-12719 GCA_045541715.1 Acutalibacteraceae bacterium | reverse complement strand
GTATAAAATCACGATAAACACTGTATCGATCGCTAAAGAATACTTTTACGTTCCACTTTTTCAATCGCTCGTACATTTTTCTAAATGTTTCAGCATTTCGCGCGCCACACTCCCAATCGATGAGCTGTTTTGTTGTTCGGCAATACGCTTTCCAGATCCAAACTCGTCTTTTTTTGAGCGTAAAAAATGCCACATTTCATCTAGACCGTGTTGTTAATGAAGCTGGGGCACATATTGCTAAATTTGATGAAAACCAATAACATTAACGTCAAAGTTTAACAAAAGTGTTGGGTCGGCATTTAAAATTGCAAGAAGGTAATTTATGTGAATTATGAAAGATGGCCCTTAAAAAAGAAGATAATAGTCTCATCATTCACAATTTAAGAGATTTTGTTATTTTCGCCGACCGTCTTGTTTGGTGCTGATGAGATATAGTTAAGTTTTATTGACGACGCGATCTAGCCGAACTTGCTTATGACACTGACGCCATCTTAGAAGCGCGCTTCAAGCGGGAATGACGCCAGTAATTCCTCCGAAAAAGAACCGCAAAGTTCTGTGCAACTACGATGAGCATATTTACAAGCTGCGACACCTCGTCGAGAATGCTTTTTGCATCTCAAGAAATGGCGAGGCATTGCTACGCGTTATGCTAAGAACGTTTCTTTATTTGTTGATGCAGTTCAAACTAGATGCATTGCTCTTTGGCTAAAAATTTATTGACGACGCGGTCTAAGGCGATTCGCATGTTCGACGGTGTAAACACATACTTTTTGTGCCAAAAAGATTTTAGCCTTCTTGAGAGGCGAAGAGATTTCTACTTCGGAGAAAATGAGCGGCTATGTTGGTGTTTGCGTGGATGGTCTTACGGTGGGATTCGGGAAGGCTGTGAATGGTCGCTTGAAGAACAAATATCCGAAAGGACTGCGGCTTTTGCGATGAACAAAGTTTGCGGAAAGCCTATGCGAATGCTATAATTTTGGACGAAAATATTTCTAGAGGTGAAAATTATGCCGGCAGCACTTACGCATTATCTGCAGGTGGAGCGGGTCGTTACGGGCCTTAAAAAGCTGCATCCGGACTTCGAGTACAACAAAAATGCGATGCTTTGGGGCGCGCAGGGACCGGATTTTATCTTGTCGCATCGCGGCTTGCCTGGGCAAAATGGACAGAGCATCAAAAAGTGCGGGGCATATTTGCAGGACGAGGATATTAATAATTTAAGGGCGATGATTTTAAAGGCGGTGGGGGAGAGACTCGCAACTGGCCTGGAGGAATCTTACATCATTGGCTTTTTATGCCACAGCATTCTCGATCGGTGCGCGCTTCCGTTCATCAACTACAGCGCGAAAAGCCTCGAGAAGTTGAGCGAAAACAAGTCCTTGAAGGTGTGCCGAAATCACGTGAAGTCCACGCTGGATGTGATCATTTTGCGGTACGAGAAAAATCAGCTGCCGACCGAGATTCGCTTGCGGGACTTGCTGCCGCAGGACGAAGAAGTCGAGGCATTTATGCGGGATTTCTTCTGCAGGCTGCTCAACGAAAACTACGAGGCGAGTGTGACACCCGCGGAAATCTCTGAGGCAATGTGCGATTTTAGAAAATTTTTTGGCCTCATGACCGACCGAACTGGCATAAAGAAGGGGCTTGTCCAGAAGATCGAGAAGTGGCGCGGTAAGGACGAGTATATGTCGAGCTTCATTCGCGACTTGACCGAGGACGACAGCTACGACTACGCCAACATTGCCTACTCAGAGTGGAGCTGGCCCATGGATAGCGATACGACGCGCACGGACACCTTCTTCGAGATCTACGAGCAGTCCATCGTCGACTCGATTTCATTCGTCGATAAGCTATTTTGGCCGGCGCCTGAGCCAATTATTTGATAAAATTTTGTCGATTTGTTATACTGAAGGCCGGATGTGTAAATACAAAAATAAAAATGAGGAATAATTTTGATTTTGCGCGAGTGGGAGCAGCTCCCGGAATGGCTAAAGAATGCGGCTACAAGGCGATATTACGACACCTTGAGGAGGAGAAAATTCGACCTATTTCTAAAGCGAGTTTTTGACTTTATCGTAGCGGGAATTTTACTTGTTCTGCTGTCGCCGGCGCTCATCCTCACGGCAATCCTCGTCAAGGCGACCTCAAAAGGGCCGGTCTTGTACAAGCAGGAGCGCCTCACGACGTACGGCAGGAAGTTCAAAATTTTTAAGTTCCGGACGATGATCGAAAATGCCGATAAGCTGGGCTCGCTGGTCACACTCGACAACGATAGTCGCGTTACAAAGGTGGGGCGCTTTTTGCGCAAGGTGCGTTTGGATGAGATTCCGCAACTTTTTAACGTACTGTTGGGGCAGATGAGCTTCGTCGGGACGCGTCCAGAGGTGCAAAAATACGTCGATGCCTACTCCGAGGAGATGCTCGCGACGCTCCTCATGCCGGCCGGGATCACCTCGCTGGCGTGCATCAGCTTCAAGGACGAGGAGAAGTACCTCGACAGCCGCGAGAGCGTTGAGGAGAAGTACATACATGAAATTTTGCCGGACAAAATGCGCTACAACCTCGAGTACATCGAGAAATTTAACATCTTTTACGACATGAAGTTGATGCTCGACACGGCGCTTGCGGTGCTGAAGTAAGTGCGCGAAAATTCAACATTAAAATTTGGAGTTAAGTGAGTATGAAAATTATAAAATTCTCGCCGCCGGACATCACGGACTTAGAGGTAGCCGAGGTCGCGGAGGCGTTGCGCTCGGGCTGGATAACTACGGGTCCCAAGACGAAATTATTTGAGTCGAAGATTGCGGAGTTTTGCCATACGAAAAAGGCTGTGTGCTTGAACTCTGCGACGGCCTGCATGGAGATGATCCTGCGCGTGCTGGGCGTGGGCCCCGGCGACGAGGTCATAACCAGCGCCTATACATACACGGCCTCCGCGAGCGTGATTTGCCACGTGGGCGCCACGCCGGTGCTGCTCGATACGGCGAAGGATTCCTTTGAGATGGATTATGACGCATTGAGCAAGGCCATTACCGACAAAACTAAGGTGATAATTCCGATTGACTTGGCAGGAAGAATGTGCGATTACGACAAAATTTTCGAGATTGTTGAGAGCAAAAAGCACTTGTTCAAGGCCAACAACGACGTGCAAAAAGCCTTCAATCGAGTAGTAGTTCTTGCGGACGCAGCACACGCATTTGGCGCCGAGTATAAGGGCAAGGTTTGCGGTTCCGTCGCGGATTTTACAAGTTTTTCCTTCCATGCGGTGAAGAATTTAACTACCGTTGAGGGTGGCGCGCTTACTTGGCGGTCGCGCGAGGGCCTCGACGATGAGGCGCTGTACAAGCAATTTATGCTGTGGTCGCTGCACGGGCAGTCGAAGGACGCGCTGGCGAAGACGCGGCTGGGCAACTGGGAGTACGACGTGCTTTGCCCGGGCTACAAGTGCAACATGACCGACTTGGCGGCGGCGGTGGGGCTTGCGCAGCTCGACAGGTATCCGCAGCTTTTGGCCAGGCGGCGCGAGATAATAAACAGGTACGACGAGGCGCTGAATGGCTTGCCGGTGACGATTTTGCGGCACTTCAACGAGAGGCACAAGTCGAGTGGACACTTATACATAGTGCGCCTTGATGGCAAGGACGAGACACAGCGCAACCGACTAATTGAGCTAATGGCACAAAAAGGCGTCGCTACAAATGTGCATTATAAGCCATTGCCGATGCTTACCGCATATAAAAACTTGGGTTTTGACGTGAAAAATTTCCCTAATGCCTACGAGATGTACAAAAATGAGGTGACTTTGCCGCTACATACTTTGCTCAGCGACGACGATATTGACTATGTGGTGAGCGTGCTTGAAAGTTGCCTGAAAGAGCTGTAAAATGGCTTTAGACCGGACGTGTAAGGGGTTGAGACTGGCTTGAGAAAATCGATTGGCGGCGTTATTTCCGAGAGCATTTTTAGCAAGGAGTCTGCGTTTCGCGTGGCGTATTTTGTGGCCATCTTTTTGAGTAGCGTCACTTTTTTGGACATTTTCGCGACGGTTTTGGCGGCAGGTTTGATCGTTTGGAGCTTTTTTATCGTTCGCGACAACATAAAAAGCAAAATTAAAAATTTGAAGTACTCTAAAATTATTTTGCTGTTTCTATTTTTTTCGGTGGTCACGGCGTGCGTAAACATTAAGATGGGCTTCCCGATTGGCTTTCTGGCGGGCTTGGTGATGGTTTACCACGCGGCGATTTGTTTTTTTATTTTCTACGGGATGCATGTTGATGCAGATTTTGAGTCACTAAAAAAAGAGATGTTTTTCTTGTGCAAAGTGACGGTAGCTTTGTCGACGTTTTTAGTAAGCCTTAGTTTTATTCTATTGCTGTTTAAGGACTCGTTTACAGTCGAGTTGACTTTTCCTATTATTGACAATTATGACCACTACGAGCGCGTGATAGGAATCGTGAAAAAGCCGAATTCTACACGGTTTACGGGGGTTTTCATCAACCCAAATGTTTTAGCGTTTATTTCGGCAGTATCGATAATTTTTACGCATATACTTTATCGAGGCGGTCAATTTTTCAGTGGAGCAAAAAAGTGGACAAGGTGTTCGCTTGCGATTTTCGTGGTAGCGGCGCACTTTGCGGCCCTAATTTTGAGCGACTCGATCGCGTCGTTCATATTTTTGGTAGTTTACGCGGTGCTGTGGCTGTTCTACAGGCTAGTGCTCGAGCAGCAGGCGCTCTCACTTAGGGCCGTGCTGAGGAGAGGAGCGTTGTTCTTGTTGAGCGGTCTGCTTGTAGTTTTCGGCTTTTTCGCAATGAGAGCGTATTTTCAAAACGGTGCCTCGAATTTGATTGAGGATGTCTACTCGATGATCGCTGACACCACCTCGCGCGCGGACATTGACGAGGATATACTGCATTTTGGGCGGCCAAACCATGATTTGCGCGATGGCAGCGGGCGTCGACGGCTTTTGAAGCAAGCAGCATATATTTTCACCAAACATCCGATTCTTGGAATTGGCAGCACGAACGTGGTGGCCTATGGCGACAAATACTTCGAGTCGGGGATTGCCTTTTCGAATTTTCACAATGGCTATGTTTCGATTCTTGTTTGCAATGGGTTAATTGGTTTTGCGCTGTTTATGGCATTTTTGCTACTTATGTTGTTAGAATTGATAAAATTCTTTTTCAAAAAACACTTAACCCTAGAAAAGGACATTTTCGTAAACTTGTTAATTTGCATCTTAGCGTACCTAGTTTTTGCGCTATTTGAGAAGACCATTCTGTCGGAGATTAACTTCATGGGAGTGCTGTTTTGGGAAGTTTTGGGGTGCGCGGTGTCATACGGTCAACTGAAAAATGGCCAAGTGCAACCCAAATAGTATATAATGTGGTGAGTTAAATTTAAGGGATGAATTTTCTTGAAGAAATCGAACGCATACAAATTGGTTTTGACGAGCATTATGGCCACTTTCATCGTGATGTCCACGTTTTTGAGCATAACATTGCCGGTGGGCGGAAGTGCGACAACTTTTCACCTCGGAAACATAACTTGCCTGTTATCCGGGATTATTTTGGGGCCGCTTTACGGTGGGCTTGCGGCGGCCATTGGCTCGCTCGCGTTTGACCTTCTTAACCCGATTTATATTGCATCCGCGCCGTTTACTATCGTTTTTAAATTTACGATGGTTTTCATTTGTGGCGCCATCGCCCATAGCAAGGGCAAAAACGGCGAAGATCCTCGATTTAATGCGGTTGGAGCAGTCGCCGGAAACTTAGTTTACATAGTTTTGCGGGCGCTGAAATGCTTAGTTGTGAACGTGTATCTGCTAAAAATGGAGCCGCTCACGGCCATGTTGCTGACCCTAAACGGCGTGTTGGTCTCGATATTTAAAGCCATCGTCACGGTGACAGTCGTGATGGTCCTTGCGCCGGTAATACAGCGGAAAACGAAGCGCGTTCGTTTAGGTTAAGTCTCGCTATGTGAATGCTTTATAATGGATAGCGCTCTTTTTGGTTAGCTGCATCGGCCGCGAGGCCAACGAAAATAACATTTATTTTCGTTGTGTACAAGAGCCCAACTTTGTTGGGCTCTTGTATGGCGGAAGGCCCTACGGGCCTTCCGCGCCTCGCGGGGCGGCTGAGGCGCTAAATTAAGGCTTTCTTACTTACGCTTTATAATAGCTGAAATCAGGTTGAAACGGATTTTAATCATGTCTGCTAACTTAGAGTGTCGCAGGCTGCTCGCGTTGCTTGAGTGCCGACGATATTTTATTAGCGGCGAATGTACAAAGGCGACAGTGCCATTTTTTTCGCCCATGAGGCCGATCCACTGATCGTGCATGGGGATCTTCTCCGGGAACGGCAAAACTTGCGGCAAAAACTCTCTTCGAAGAGCCATACAGCAGCCTATGTAAGAATTGTGCATAAGATTGAATAAAAAGCCGCGGGTGCAATGCCGGAACTTAAAAAAGGACGGATGAATCGTAGCTTCGTTGCCGTCAATGACGCAGCAATCGTGCAGAACCACATCGGCGTGCTTATGCTTAAAGGCGCTCAACACGCGCGAGACCTTATTCTCGAGCCAAATGTCGTCCTGGTCGCTGAGGAATATGTAGTCATTTTTGCAGTGCTGGAGGGCATTCTCGAAGTTTTTAATGGCGCCTTTGGACGGCCCTCGGAAAATCTTAATGCGGCAATCGCGGACAGCCAAATCGGAGATAATCCGGTAGGTGTTGTCCGTGCTTTTGTCGTAGGAAATTACAATTTCGTCGCTGCAACTGAGCTGTTTTAAGATCGATAAAATTTGTTCCTGGATATATTTTTCACCGTTATAAACGGCCATAGCAACGGAAATTCCCATACTAATTGCCCTTTTTCGCGTACTCTTTGAAGTTTGGTAGGATCTGGTCCTTGCTCGAGAGTAGAATCGTCATATCGTCGGAGATTGGCCAGCTTATGTTGATGTCCGGGTCGTTGTAGATGATGCCGCCCTCGTTTTTTGGGTCATAAAAATTCGTGCATTTATAAACAAATTCGGCCTCATCGGAGAGCACCAAAAAGCCATGAGCAAAGCCCTCTGGAATGTAGAGCTGGCGCTTGTTTTCGGCACTCAAGGTGGCACCAACCCACTTGCCGAACGTCGGGCTGCCTTCGCGCAGGTCCACGCCAACATCGAAGACCTCGCCGCTTATGACTCTAACGAGCTTACCCTGAGGATTTTTCGTCTGGAAGTGCAGCCCGCGGAGGACACCCTTCTTCGACTTGGATTGATTATCCTGCACAAAATTAGCATCGATGCCGGCGGCTTTAAACTCCTCATAGTGGTAGGTCTCGAGAAAATAGCCGCGCTCATCGCCGAAAACGGTCGGCTCGACGATAAACATCCCGTCGATGGCGGTCTTTATGAAATTAAATTTGCCCATAAGCGAACTTTGCTCCTTGTTTAAGTGGTTTACATTTACTCTTGATTTTATTTTGGGAGTGCCCTAAGCCAGCATCTGAGGTGCGCGAGGCGCCGAAGGCCCACATGGCCTTCGGCTGCCAATCACTCAACGTCGTTGAGTGATTGGCTACAAAGAAAATATTATTTTCTTTGGCCTCGCGGCCCGGCAGTGGCAGCAAGTCAATAGAAAATGCGTATGTGGGGCACTCCTTTTATTTTTTTAGCACACAAAAGATGTCCGCGAGGCGCCCCTTCAGCGTGACGGCCGTCGAGTAGTGCCTGTTGTCGTTTTTGTAAAGGTCAATTATTTTTGCGACCTTTTTTTCCGTCAAGGCCTCAAGGCGTTTTGCGATGAATTGTGCCTTCTCATTGACGATCTCTCGGCCTTTTTCATCCAGCAAATCCTCATAGACCTGCATGGCCTTGAAGTAATTGTCGATTTGCTGCGCCTTGTCTAGTCGATTCTCATAGGAGGCACGTTGCAAGGCTGAATTCTTTCCGACGAGCTCGGGTAGGCCGATGGTGTTGTCGGAGTGTATGCGATAGTTCGTGAGTGGCGTGTTGAAGAAGTACAGCCCGTCCATAAAGGCCGCGATCGAGGCCAATTCCCAGTCGTGCACACAAGTACTTTGCGTCCGCTCAAGATAAATATCACGGACCTCTTTGGTGAAGGCAAGTGTGCATCCTGGCGAGATATTATAGCTGCAAATGGTCTCAAGGTCAATCTTCACGGTCTCGAATGGCTCGACGCGAAACTTAATGAGGTTGTTGTTCGAATGCGCAAGTTTCGTGCGAGTGCGCAGGAGATTATCGTTCTCGTCGATGAAGGTAAAGCTCGAGTAGATGGCCTTTATGCGCTCATCGGACTCGAACCGGTTCAGCATCGCGCCGATTTTTGTCTTGTACCAAATGTCGTCCTGATCGCAGAGGAAAATAATATCGCCGGTAGTCTTCTTGATGGCGTTATTAAAGTTCTTTGCGAAGCCACGAGTTTTTCTATTGCGGAAAAAATGCCAATTTACGAGATGATTTTTCTCGATGAAATCCTTGACAATTTCCACAGTCTTATCGGTCGAGGCGTCATCGAAGATAATGACCTCATCGATAGCGCGGCGCTGAAAGAGAAGCGAATGCAACTGCTTGAGTATGTATTTTTCTCCGTTGTAAGTTGTGAGTGCTACAGAAACTTTGCTCATTTTAGTGTTCTCCGTACATTTTCTGGTAGTAGTCCTTATATTGGCCGCTGGTGATGTTTTCCATCCAGGGCTTGTTGTTGAGGTACCATTCGATGGTCTTTTTTATGCCCACTTCAAAGGTCGTTTCTGGCTCCCAACCGAGGTCTCTGCGAATCTTATCTGGGTCGATGCCGTAGCGTCTGTCGTGGCCCTTGCGATCTTTGACGTACTTAATTAAAGTCTCGCTGACAGAGTCGTCGACGTGCGCCTTAATGTGCTCGATGATGGTCTTCACTATGGTAATATTGGTGCGTTCGTTGTGGCCGCCCACGTTGTAGACCTCGCCGAGCTTGCCGTTATTTATGACCATATCGATGGCCTTGCAGTGGTCCTCGACGTACAACCAGTCGCGAACATTCAAGCCGTCGCCATAGACTGGTAAATCCTTGTGCGTCAAGGCGTTGTTTATCATCAGCGGAATCAGCTTCTCCGGGAACTGGTAGGGGCCGTAGTTGTTAGAGCAGCGCGTGATGTTTACCGGAAACTTGTAGGTGTCGAAGTATGCCGCGACAATCAGGTCGGCGCCGGCCTTGCTCGAGGAGTACGGGCTGTGCGGACAGAGCGGGGTAGACTCCGTAAAGTAGCCATCCTGGCCCAACGAGCCATAAACTTCGTCAGTGGAGACCTGCAAGAACTTGCAACCCTCGCGATAAGTATCCTCGCCGATGGTCCAGAATTTCTTTGCAATATTTAAAAGATTAACCGTGCCTTCGATGTTGGTCTTCACGAAGATTTCCGGATTTTGGATGCTTCTATCAACATGACTCTCGGCAGCAAAGTTGACAACAAAGTCGATCGATTCTTGTGCAAAAATTGCTTCAATCGCGTTCTTATCGCAGATGTCCGCGTGCACAAATTTATAATTCGCGCGGTTCTCGATCTCCTTTAGGTTCTCGAGATTCCCAGCGTAGGTGAGCTTGTCGACGTTTATAATCTTGATGTCGTCATATTTTTTCAGCATGTAGTGGACGAAATTCGAGCCGATAAAGCCCGCGCCACCTGTCACCAAGTAGGTTTTCATAGGCTATTCTCCTTTTTGAGGTTGGTCACGTACGCCGCGAGGGCCTCTTGCCACGGACGCATCTCATCTCCGACGGTGCAGCGAAGCATCAAGTTGTCGAGAGACGAATATTGTGGACGTTTAGCCTCCCGCGGGAATTCGTCGGTCGTGCAAGGCAAAACTTCGCAGTCGAGTTGCGCATATTTGACGATGAGTGAGGCGAACTCGTGCCAAGAGGCCTCGCCGGCGCCGGTGCAGTGGTAGGTACCGTAGTTCTCGGTGAGGGCCAGCTTCAAGATGTGGTGCGCCAAGTCGTTCGCGTTTGTCGGGTTGCCAACTTGGTCGCTGACAACTTTAATTTGTTTTTTCTCCTTGGCAAGGTTCAAAATCGTTCTCACGAAGTTCTTGCCGACGTAGCCGTAGAGCCAAGCCGTACGCACGATGAAATAGCGGCCGGTCTGCTCGCGGACGTACTGCTCGCCCATAAGTTTGGACTTACCATAGATGCTCTCCGGCGAGCAGGCGTCCCACTCGCGGTAGGGCGTAGAGCCGACGCCGGCAAAGACATAGTCCGTCGAGATATGTACGAGTTTCGCGCCGATGTTGTTGCAGGCCTTCGCCAAGTTCATCGGGCCAATCGCGTTGACCTTCATGGCCAGCTCAAGGTTAGTCTCGCATCCGTCGACGTTGGTCATCGCGGCGCAATTTATGACGATATCCGGTCGAGTGTCCTCGAGGAACGTGTCGACTTTATTTGCATCGGTGATGTCAAGCTTTTCCACGTCGGCAGCGATGACCTCGCAGCCGGTATATTGAGCGTCGATTGGGCCAATTTCGCTGGCTTGAGCGGCCAAAATCGACGTTAATTCATTGCCAAGTTGGCCCTTCGCGCCGGTTATAAGTATCTTCACGGGGATTCCTCCAGTTTGCTCAAGTGCTTGGCACGGGCTCGGTGGCGATCTTGTAGAGGTACTGCCCGTACTCGGTTTTCTTCAAACGTTCCGAGAGTTTGATGAGCTCGTCTTGAGTGATGAAGCCAGACCTGTAGGCGATTTCCTCGATGCACGCGATGTACAAACCTTGACGTGTTTGCACGGCCTCGACGAAGTTCGCCGCAGCCAACATAGCACGATGAGTCCCGCTGTCGAGCCAGGCCATTCCGCGACCAAAGAGCTCAACTTTCAATTTCTTTTGTCGCAAATATTCGTTATTGACAGAGGTAATTTCCAGCTCGCCACGAGCCGAGGGCTGCACATTTTTAGCTATTTCGATGACGTTATTATCGTAGAAATATAGGCCAGGAATCGCGTAGTCCGACTTAGGTACCGCCGGCTTCTCCTCGATGGAAAGAACATTCCAGTCCTTATCGAACTCGACCACGCCAAAATCCTTAGGATTGCTGACGTGATAGCCGAAAATCGTGGCGCCATCCTTGCGCGAGGTGACATTTTGAAGGCGCTCGGTGAAGTTGTAGCCGTAAAAAATGTTGTCGCCAAGAATCAAGCAGACGCTGTCGTTGCCGATGAATTTTTCTCCGACGATAAACGCGTCAGCGAGGCCACGAGGCTCTGTTTGTATGGCATAGTCGAAGTGCACCCCGATTTGCGAGCCATCGCCGAAGAGGTCCTTATAAAGCGGCAAATCTCGCGGCGTGGAGATGATGAGTATCTCGCGGATGCCCGACAGCAGCAAGATCGACAGCGGATAGTAGATCATGGGCTTGTCGTAGACGGTTTGCAGTTGCTTCGAGACGGCCAACGTCGACGGATACAGCCGCGTGCCGGAGCCGCCGGCCAAAATGATGCCTTTCATTGCGAATCGCGCTCCTTTTTGTGCCATTTACGAAAATATTTTAGCATAGAACCGACGTGAATACAAAGATATTTGAAGCTCTTGGCGCTTGTCCGCTCCCAGGTGTGCGTGGCGCATATGTCCGGGTGCAACACGGTTTTGCCATATTTTTTTGCGCGCCGAGTCAGGTCGGCATCTTCAAAGTACATAAAGAAATTTTCATCAAAGCCGTTCAATTTTTTGAAGATGCTTGTCCTAATCATGATAAAGCAGCCGGTGCAAAAGTCAACCTCAGTTGGCCGCTCGAAGGCAATATTTTTGCATGTGTACTCATCGCGCCAGGCCTTGAAAATGCCGCCAAATCGCTCTAGACGGCCGCTAATCAAGTATTTAAATTTCGGGTTTAGCTTTGGCAGGTCCTGTCGAGAACCGTCGACGTTTAAGATGTTTGGCGTAACGATGGCAACGTCGGGATTTTCTTGTAAGTAGGTTGCTAAATCGTCGAGGATATTTGTAGAGAAAGTAATATCGGGGTTTAAAATCACATGAAAATCCGAGTTTATTTTATTTAACACTTGGTTGTGCCCCAGGCCGAAGCCTACATTTTTAGGCAATTTTATTATTTTAACTTGAGGATAATTTTCTCGAACGAGTTCAACGGTTTTGTCAGAGGATGCATTATCTACCACAAAGGCCTCTAAATCTAGTTTTTCCGCGTATTTGTATACGCTTTCGAGCGTGAGTAAAATATTTTTCTCGTTATTATGAGTCACAATGCTAATTGATATTTTTTTCATTAACGTCTCTCTTTTTAACAAATTTTCATATAAAAGTTTTACGCATGCAAAATTTTGACGAAGATTTATTCTAATGAAAGTTGAGTAGAGAGTATGGGGAGGGCTGCTGTTTAATGTTTCCGATAAAAATTGGCATTTAATTGGTAAAAGAATTAAAAATATTTTTCGCCAAAAGAACTCAAACGTTCGCTTTTGCTGTTTATAAATAAAAATTTTATTGAATATATGGAGGCTTGGCAATGTTTTAGAAGCGATCATCCACAAACTTTTGAATACAAAAAAATGGTCCGAGTGACTGGAATCGAACCAGCGGCCTCTTGAACCCCATTCAAGCGCGCTACCAATCTGCGCCACACCCGGATTTTGATATAAGTAAATTTTATAACAGGATTGATGAGGTGTCAAGAGCTATGCGAGCAGGGGAGTGCCCTAGTTGAGTATCTAGCGGGACGCGAG
>JAZQJR010000134.1:0-2628 GCA_045541715.1 Acutalibacteraceae bacterium | reverse complement strand
AAACCAAGCTGCAAGCGCTCCTGTTCGCAAAGCGCGACGGTGACGGCGAGTATGTTTTCGAGGTTCACGCGAACAACTCAACCGCTAAAACGCCTGCGGGGTTGTACGTGACCGAAACCGTGCCTAACGACGCGCTGCAAGTCATCAACGATATTCGCGACTATTTCGGCCAAGAAATCATCAGCGGTGTTAGCGATGACTAGCCAATACAACAACGTCGAAGAATCGCCTGAGGTGCATAAATGGCGCAAGGCGTTTGAGCATGAGCAAAAGCTAAGGCTGGAAGAACAGCGCAAGCGGATTGATGCTGACATGCGCTTGAAGTTCGCTAAGGCGAAGCTGAAAGACAAAGCCGAAAAGACCACGCCTTATCTAGTTGATTACGAAACCGACGAAATTGAATGTGAAATCTGCTGGGCTGATTTGCAACGCGATTGGGACTTTTGCCCGAGTTGCGGTGCGTTCATCGACTGGGGCATGCTGCAACCGCCTGAACCCGACGAAGGTTACATGTTCGACGCGATGCGCGATGACCGATTGACGGGTTAGGCGGTGCGTATGTTCGTCAGTGATTACCGACCGACTAAGCGCGTTGGCGTGGAGGAATTAACAGGCGCGATAAACGTTTTCCTCGACCGAATAGAAGAGGTGGACGAGAACGGCGAAGCGCACCGTGAGATTTATCTGGGTGCGCTGATCGCGCTTGAATTGCTCCGTTACAACACGTTCGAGTATCCGCGTGATTTCCTCGCGGTGTTTGAAAACAGGCTTCAAGAAATGGAGGGTTAATTATGCCGAAGAATTTTGATATGAGCGAGTACGAAAGCGCTACTTCGTCCACTGGCGGTGACTACAAGCGGCTTGTCGCTGGTGGGTATGTCGCACGTATTCAGTCGGTGCGCACGAGCGGCAAGGATGGCTATGGCCGCGAAATCGATTACCCCGAGGAAAAGCAATATATCAAGCTTATCTACGACATTGCCGAGGGCGAATTCGAGGGTATCTATTCCGATGACTTCTGGGCTGACCCTGAAAATGATTACAGGCATCAGATTTACCTTAGCTGGAAAAACATGGGCGCGTTCAAAGGCTCCGTTCGCGCTATCGAGGAATCAAACCCCGGTTTCGATTTCATGGCGGCATTCAACGCCGACCGCTACGAGCTGATTGTTGGTAAGCTTGTCGGTATCGTCGTGGGCGAAGAGGAATACACCGCTAACGACGGCTCGACAAAGACACGCCTGGGCTTCCCGCGCTTGAAATCGGTTCAAGACATTAAAGCTGGTAAATTCCGCGTGCCTGAGCTGAAAAAGCTTGACGGCGGGAAAGCCGAACCCGCGCCCGTGTCCACGCCGTTGGCGGCAGCGGCAGCGCAAGCAGCGGCAGAACCTAGCGGCGGCTTTGAGTATGATTTGCCGTTCTAATGATTGTCTATATTGATACCCGTCAGCAGCGCGGCAAGCACGACGTTAAGCACGCCTGGTTTGCCGCGCATGGCGTGGACACCGAACGACGAAAGCTAGATTTCGGCGATTACATGGTGGACGGGTCTAACATCAGCATTGACACGAAACGCGATATAGACGAGATAGCTAAAAACATCAACGGCAAGAATCACGATCGCTTTAAGCGCGAGTGCATCCGCGCCCGTGATGCTGGTTATCGCTTGGTTGTCTTGGTCGAAAATCGCGATAACGTCCACTCTTTGCGTGATTTACAGGCGTGGACGAACGGCCACTGTTCAGCGTGTTTCGAACGCAAACGCGCCCGGTGCGAGCCGCACGACAACACAGGTAAATGCCTAAAGCACGGTACGCGCAAGCCGATTCAGGGCGAGCGGCTAGCGCGTGCTATGTCCACTATGTCTGAGCGCTACGGCGTGCGTTTCGAGTTTTGCGAGCCGAAGGACGCGGCGAAACGGATATGTGAGTTATTGGGGGTGATGTATGAACGAGATGCAAGCGGCGGCGCGTAAGCTTCACGCGATGGGCTTTAAAACGCTACCGATTAAGCCTGGGACAAAAGAACCCGCTACAGCTCATGGCGTGAATGACGCGATCGCCGATGACTCTGTTACAGATGCGTTTTACGAGCGAAACCCGAACCACGGCATCGGTGTTAGCGGTGAGGGTTTCGTTATCTTCGACTTCGACGTTAAAGAGGGGCTAGATGGGCGTGATGCGCTAATTGGCTGGAAACTGCCCGACACGCTAGCGCAGACCACGCCGAGCGGCGGTTATCACCTGTTCTACCGAACGACCGAGGATGTGCGCCCGTCTGTCAACAGCGATATAGCGGTGGACGTGCGCGGCTGGCATTCATACGTTGTATGCGACCCGACACCGGGTTATTGCTTCGAGGATGACGAAATCGAAATTGCAGACGCGAACGAAGCGGTTATGTTGTTCCTCGACCACGTGCGACCGCAGAAGAAGAAAGCCCGACCGTTTAAAGCAAAAAGTGGCGGCACTCGCAAGACCAAAGAGGGCGAGGGACGCAATGATGAGCTATACCGCTACGGCTGTTCGCTTCAATCAGCTTCGCGGCCTGACGAGGAAATCGAAGGGCTTATGTACGCGTACAATAAAGGCCATTTCGACCCGCCGTTAGATGAAGATGAACTGATGA